>SKWY01000443.1 GCA_007128675.1 Deltaproteobacteria bacterium
CACAAGTGAGCCAGCCACAAGTGAGCCAGCCACAAGTGAGCCAGCCACAAGTGAGCCAGCCACAAGTGAGCCAGCCACAAGTGAGCCAGCCACAAGTGAGCCAGCCACAAGTGAGCCAGCCTCGGATGAGCCGGCCACAAGTGAGCCAGCCTCGGTTGCGCCGACCTCGAGTTAGGCGGCCTCGGGTGAGCCTCTCAGGCTGACGGAAGAGTAGAACATCCTCCGTCAGCGACCCGCTCGAGCAGGGCCGGCTCCGATCCTTGCAGTATTGCATGCAGCGCGTGGTTGTACGGCTATCGCGATACTGTACGAAGGCAAGCCTAAGCCTTATGTAATAAGTACAAGGAGGCATTCGCACCATTTGCGGTACTCCCTATTCCTACCTTGCCTTTTCGGCTTCTGTGACGACGATCCTCTGTGAGGCCGAGAACCGCTGGGGGCGGTCTTGGCACTCAATGACCACAGCCGGGGAGAAGCAACAATGCAGCATCGAAATGGGGAACAGCAGACGACGCGTAGGCCGCTGGAGCGTTATCTGTCAGAGGTTGGACGTCATCGACCACTATCCAGAGAGGAAGAAGACGAACTGGCGAGAGAGTACGCCAGCGGGCTCAATCCAGGGGCTTTCGAAAAGCTCGTGAAAGCCAATCTCCGCTTCGTAGTCAAGGTCGCGTACGGCTATCGCTCGTACGGGCTACCGATGGAGGATCTCGTTCAGGAAGGAAACCTGGGGCTGATACGCTCCATACAGAAGTTCGACGCAAGCCGCGGTGTCCGGCTGATCACATACGCTAGGTGGTGGATACGCGCCTACATCCAAAACTACATCCTGTCGCGGTGGTCACTGGTAAAGATGGGCACCACCCAGGCACAAAGACGCCTCTTCTTCAGCCTTGCGCGCACACGTCGCTACCTGGCTCGCTATGGCGGCAGCGGCGAGGCCGCCGAGCCCGAGACCGTGGCATCGGTGCTTGGCGTGAGACCGGGAGAGGTCCGTTCGATGGAGCGCCGAATGGGAGCAAGAGATCTCTCGCTGAATGCCCCGCTGGATGGAGAGGACGGCGACACGGAGCACCAGGATCTCCTGGCCTGCGGTGAGGAGATGCAGGACGAAAGACTCGAGCGCACGGAGATCAGAGCCATCGCCCAGGCTGCCGTCGAACGGGCAATGGAGCAGCTGACCGAGCGCGAACGCTTCATCGCCCGCTACAGGCTCATGTCCGATGAGCCAATGACCTTGCGCGAGGTGGGAAGCCATTTCGGATTCTCCAGGGAGAGAGCGAGACAGGTGGAGGCCAAGGCAAGGGAGCGTCTCCAGGCCGCTCTAGCGGCAACACATGCCACGATATCGGCCGAAGCCGAACTCATGAACTGACGCTCAAGCCTACGGTCGCGAGACCCCTGCTCGAGCCAACCCGAAAAAGCGGTCAATCGAGCCTGGGTGTTCAAAAGGACTCTCCTCGTCATAGCTGAACAGGCGGCCCGTATAGGCCGAGGATGCGATGCCGGTCATGGGCTGAACCATGAAGTCAGGGCCGCCGGGCCGCAGCCAGGGCACGATATCATCGGGTCCCGATCTCACATCGAACCTGAAGGGGTGCGCGCCTTTGGGGCCCATGCCGGGCTCGAACTCGTGGCGACCCGACATGCTCTCATCAATCCGAAACCCGATGCGCTGGCTTTCAAGCGACTGCCAAAGCCGACCGATAATCCCCATGCTTACCTCCAGTAGCCCCAACCTTGCCCTGCCCATCCGCCTAATCTCCCATAGATCCTGCACCCCGCGGACGGACTCGTCAATCCGACGACTCAACACCATGAAACCCTTCCAGAATCTTTGGCACGCGGGCTACCGGCTTCAAGAAGACACGGAATGAACGGAACGGGTTCTGGCGGATCCGGACAAACGAGCGCGCCTCCCGTCTCGAAACACCTCGCCAGCGAATGCCTGGGGCGAGCCTCGCGCTTACGACGCTCCCGTCGCCATTCAAGGATTCGCGAAAAGACACTTGGGGGTCCACTACCGGGCCCACTTCCTTTAGAATCCCGCAGTTCTATTTGGTCTCTTCCATGGCCATGTACGAGATGGGGGTTTCATGAGCAAGCAAACGGGGCAAGACCTCGACTCGAAAACGCGTGGCATCGACGAGGAGCCCGCCTCATGGGCCGAGCTGCTGTTAGAGGCCCCTATCGCGATCATCATCCACGACATCGACGGGAAGCCTCTTCATTTCAACCGAAGGTGGGCAAAGATACACGGGTACGAGCCCGAGGAGATGTCTTGTCTGAGCCTGGCGGATGTATCCACCCCGAGCAGCAAGGAGCTGATTCTTGGACGAACTCGCAAGGTCGTGGAGCACGGAGAAGCCAGCTTCGAGGTGGAGCACCATAGAAAGGACGGCTCCGTCGTTGCGCTGAACGTAATCAGCAAGCCCGTCGAATGGAAAGGGCAGCAAGCGCTGCTAAGCATCGCCGTCGACATTAGCGCCCGAAAGGCGACCGAAAGGCTGCTCGAAGCCGAGCGCAAGCAGCTCTTGTCCATATTCGATAGCATAGATCAAGCCATCTACGTCTCTGACACGGAAACGTACGACATACTGTACGTAAACAAGACTTTCAGAGATCTTCTCGGCTACGATCCCATAGGCAGGAAGTGCTTCAGGGAGTTTCAAGGTCTAGACTCCCCTTGTAAGTTTTGTACGAATTCCACAATTCTCGAACTCAAGGGCAAGACACACTCCTGGGAGCACCACAATGAGGCACTGGGCAGGTCCTACTGGTTGATTGATAGAATAATTCAATGGCCGGATGGCAGGGACGTTCGTTTCGAAATTGCTTTCGATATCAGTGCCATAAAGACCACCGAGCAGGCGCTCGCCCGCAAACTGGAGCTGGAAGCGATTACGGCACAGGCGTCGGCCAGATTTCTAACTCGCTCGCACCTCAAGGAATCCATCGACGCCGTCCTGGGAGAAATGGGAACCTTCTGCCGGGCAAGCCGCGCGCACCTTTTCCTGCTGGAACGGGACACAGGCACGTTGGCGCATTTCAGCGAATGGTGCGCTCCTGGTGTGACGGCACGAAAGTACGATCTCGAGAAGCTCGATTCGAAATCATTCTCTTGGTTTCGGCGTCAGCTCAATACCGGCGAGAGCTTAGTGGTGGAAGACATCGCGGACCTTCCCCCCGAGGCAAGTGAAGAGCGCTCCTTTCTAGAGGCCCAAGGCGTGGCATCCATGATCTTGATGCCGATATTTCTCAAGGAAGAGCTCTCCGGATTCGTCGCCTTCGAATCCATGGACAAGAAATGCTCATGGAGGGAGGTAGAAGGCGTTCCCCTACGCACCATCTGCCAGATCATCGCCACGGTCTTGGAGAGAGAAAGGGCCGAAGACGAAAGGTTGAAGCTCGCGCAGCAGCTTGCCGCCTCCCAGAGAATGGAGGCCATCGGCATCCTCGCCGGAGGGATCGCACATGACTTCAACAATCTATTGACGGTAATCAACAACTACGCAACGCTCGCCATGAGGCAGCTGCCCGAACAAGGACGTGCTCGTAACGATATCTTTCAGATCCAGAACGCCGGCAATCGCGCCGCCGCGCTGACCCGTCAGCTTCTGGCTTTCAGTCGAAACCAGGTTCTCCAACCAAAGGTGATAAGCCTGAACGCCGTGATCTCGGATCTGGAGGACCTATTGCGCCGTCTACTCGGAGAGGACATAGACATAGAGGTACATCTTGATTCCGACTTGGGCCATGTCCGCGCTGATCCTTCACAGATGGAGCAGATAGTAATCAATCTAGCCGTCAACGCCAGGGAGGCCATGCCTACCGGCGGCAAGCTCACCGTGGAAACACTGAATGTGGAGCTAGACGAAGACTACTGCCAGCGGCACGTGTCAGTCACACCCGGCGAATACGTAATGCTCTCGGTGAGCGATACCGGCATTGGAATGAAGCCGAGCATTATGAATCGAATATTCGAGCCCTTTTTCACCACCAAGGAAAGAGGAAAGGGGACGGGACTGGGACTTGCCACGGTCTATGGCATCGTGAAGCAGAGTAATGGCGATATTTGGGTATACAGCGAGCCAGACTCCGGGACGACGTTCAAGGTCTACCTCCCCCGGGTGAGCTTTCCGCTCTCGGAACCAATTCCCCGTCCGGCACACGATGACGCTCGAGGAGCGGAGACGATCCTAATCGTGGAGGACGAAGAACACGTTCGCATTATCGCGGAAAGGGTTCTACGTTCGGCGGGCTACAAAGTCTTGACCGCGGCCAGCCCCACAGAGGCGCTGGCGCTACTCGGGCGGTTGGAGGACGGTGATGTCAATCTCCTATTGACGGATGTAGTAATGCCCAAGATGAGCGGGCGCCAGCTTGCGGACGAGCTTGTCAAAACGCACGCGAGCCTCAAGGTCCTCTTCATGTCTGGCTACACGGATAACGCAATCGTGCACCACGGAGTGCTCGACTCCAGCACGAACTTCATTGCCAAGCCCTTTTCCGTAAATGAGCTGACTCGAAAGATAAGAGAAGTCCTGGACCTGTAGAGATCGGCCATGCCAATGCGCTCAAGGCCTCAATGGCGGCTTGATCACTCTGTCGACCCCCGGCCGGGAGCCTTGCGCCAACGCTTCGCCTGCGAGGCAAGCAAGGCACCTGATCTGGTGTCCACCTCGAATCTCGCAAAGAGACCGCCGATGGGCCCCTCACTTGCTCGAGATGCCCTTGACCAAAGAGTTTCGTGCACGACTTCGTCAAACCAGCTATAACGCGATGCGTTGGGCCGGGGCTCGAGAGCTGGCGATCGAGGTTCAAAGCTCGAAGTCGACCAGTGGTTGTGTCGGGCCGCCCCAAGATGGCACCCGCTCGACACAAGAGACCAAAAGGAGCATGCAATGGACCGCCAAGAAACAGTAGAGACGCTCTTGCGCCCCCTCGACAAGGTTCTGGGCGCGGCCCTCGAGGCGACCAAGCGATCCGACGCTTTCGAGACCGTCTCGAGCCGGGCTTATCTCGCGATGAGCAAGGCTCTACGGAAACAGCTCGAGCTGATGAACGAGCTCGAGATCGAAGGCGCCCATAACGTGCCGCTGGAAGGAGGCGTCATCCTCGCTTCCAACCATCAAAGCCTACTCGACGCGCAGATCTTGGTCGCTTCATGCCCTCGAAGATTATTCTTCCTCGGCCAATCGAAGTGGGAAGAATTGCAAGTGCTTCGACACCTGATCGAGCTTTCCCAATCAATCCTCTTGCCCGAAGAAGGTGACGCATCGGCCCTCCAGTCGATTGTAAGAGCCTTGGAGGAAAAAAAGGCGGTAGCGATGTTCCCCGAGGGCGCCATACTTGGAGAGAAGGATGCGCCTCGCCAGGCCGTCGACCCACGAACCGGACTTCTTCCCTGCAAGACGGAAATTGTACGCCTCGCAATAGAGACGAGGGCGCCGATCATACCCGTGGGCCTGTCGGGGACCGGCAAGGCATTCCCTCCCGAGGCCTACCCAAGACTGGGACTCTTGCGGCAGCTTACGTCGACTCCAATCCGCGTCAGGTTCGGCCGGCCAATTCTACTATCCGGCTACCATGACAAGGACATCCCCTCCGAGCAAATCGAGGAGCTGAAGCAAGAGGTAATGGAGAGCATATCGGCGCTGGTCGACCATAGACGAAACTACGTGCCAATCGACGTGCCAGTCCCGGAAGCACCAAAATACGGATCCATCGGCGTGCTTCTCCTTCATGGGTTTACCTCGTCGACGGACACGGTGGATGGCCTGATACCTCACCTGGAGAAAGCCGACATTCCCTACGAGCGGCCAGTGCTTCGCGGCCATGGCACTCGCTATCAAGACCTGAAGGGGGTCACTGCTCGTGATTGGTACAACGACGCGAAGCAGGCCCTTCTCAAGCTTTCCAACAGAGTCGACCGCGTAGTGGTGGTGGGGCTCTCCATGGGAGGCCTTGTGACCCTGGATCTAGCCGCTCGGCATCCCGACAAGATTGCCGGGATCGTAACCGTCGCGGGAGCGCTTCGGTTCAAGGATCCCCTCGTGGCTCTTACACCGCTTCTGGCCAAGACGGTGCGCTACTGGCCTTCCCCGCCTTCCTTCCATGACCCCCTTCGTGCAAGTAGCTGCACCAATTACGACAGGTTCCCAACCAGCGCCTTCCTTTCCCTCTATCGCTACAGCAAGGAGATAGAAAAGCGCCTACCAGATGTACACGTACCAACCCTGGTCCTCGCCGCTCGCCAGGATCAGCTAATCGCCCCGGAAGCCGCCAGCATCATCCATGAGCGGATAAGCTCACCGATTCGCGAGATAGAATGGTTCGACAAAACAGGCCACGAGATGATGCAGGACATGGAAGCCGAGGCGGTTTTCGGGCGGATAATGAACTTCGTGAACCGATTCAAGACTGCCAAGAAGAGGTCTCAAAGGGTCGCGCCAAAAGCGAAGCCCACATCCCAGGCAGGCCGGTAGCGCGCCTCCAAAAGGTCGATCCGAAACGTCCTGCCGCCTCTTAGAGCCAGGTAGAGAGCCGTCGCCGGATGCCAGCGAAACTCGGCGAGCGCGAGCCACCAAGGATCGGCTCCGTCCCAGCCGAGCCCTCTTATCGCAACGAGACCCGTGACGCTGAATTGGCCTAGCTCCGAAAAGACGGCATTGGCGGCAACGCTGCTCGGCCCATGCCGGCGACCCTCGAGATCCAGCCCCCCCCCCCCCCCTTCCCCCCC
>SKWY01000355.1 GCA_007128675.1 Deltaproteobacteria bacterium
CCACCGCGGCGTCCTGACCGACCACGGCTTTCGCCACGCTATGACGAATTCTAGAGGCAAGCCCCGCCACATCTAAGGGGGCGCTCGGTTCCGGCTTCTTGGTGGACGCCTCACTGGGCGCTGGAAGACCGCCTTGATACATGACGATAATGTAACGCAGGAGGAGCCTGAAGGCTCGTCCAGCCGCTCCATCAGGTCCATCCACCCCAAATCGTCGGGTATCAGACGCCGCCCGAGATCCGCTGGCCAACTCATCGCGCTCGCAAAGCTGCGCTCGCGCTTGGGCTCGAGCACTTTCCAAGTGAAGCCCCTCTTGCGCCCGAAGGTGTAACTGTTTCGGCTCAATCGACCGCTTGCCAGAGCCCCCAAGGGACCGACCCGACGATCGAGGTCCACCCCCCCCGTATGGCATGGCCGGGAGCACTCGGTTAGACTTCGCGCTCTCGAGTCTTCCTTAAGAGTCATTCAGGGTTTGGTGAACAAGATGGCAACTCAATCGTGGCGTGAGCTTTCTTTCCCAGTCTCGTATGTGGTCCCTTTCATTCTGGTCGCAAGCGTCGCGGCATGCGCACCCAAGATGGCTCTGCGTGCCGAGTCTGCCGGCGCCGTGGAGACCCACCATATGCCAGGGCTCGAGCCCGGCCCCGGATACGAAGAGCCCGTCCCTTCCGAGCGAACCGGTTGGGCCGAGGAGGCCATGGTCGTGGTCGAAGCCCAAATATCCGTGACCGTGGACGACCCGGCTCTGGCGGCAACGGAGGTCCGGGCTCTGGTCTCGAGGTCTGAAGGACACATTACTCGGGAGAGGCTCCACCCAAACAGGCTCGTATCGACTCTGACGCTTCGTGTCCCTCCCGATGAGGTCGAACGCTTTTTGGACTCGGTGGGCGAGCTCGGCCGAGAGCGAGATCGATCAATCGACAACACGGACGTCTCCTGGAAAGCCCGAGACACCGAGGTTCAGCTCGACAACCTTCGCCGAACCATGGTGCGCTACGAGGAGCTGCTACACACGGCTACCACCGTCGAGCAGATGCTTCAGATCGAGGCGGAGCTTACGCGAGTACGCACCGAGATCGATCGTCTCCAAGCAAAGCGGGCATTTCTAGCGGATCGCGTGAGACTCGCCACCATCGATGTCCGCTTGATGCGCGATGCAATGGATCTGGAGAGGCAACGAGAGCCCGTGGCAAGGGCCTGGCCCGGCCTGCGCCTCTCTCATCTGATGCTCTCCACGACTGGTGAGAGACCGGCCCATTACCTTGGCATGGGCTTCTCCGTGCTCGAGTCGCGCAGCTTCCACCTCGAGGTGGATCTTTTGTCCGACACAGGGGATTCGGGATCCATCGACATAGGGCTCGTAACGATTGGTGGCGAGATGTACTCGGCGCTTCTTGGAGATGGAAGGCGCCGCTTCCTGAATCCTCACATGGGCTGGGCACTAGGTTATGGGTGGGTCGAGGGCACTGGCAACTTCGTCGGCTTGATGACATTGGGCGTGGAGCTGTTCCGAGGTCGACACGTCTTCGTCGACACGGGAGCCCGCTTCGGATTGATTGCCGGACGTGGAGGACCCTCGCTCGCGCTTCAACCACAGGTCGCGCTTCACGTAGCTTTTTGAGCAGAGGTCTTCACGTTCAACCAGAACAGGCCACATGGCAAAGCGATCACCAAAGGAAAGAGCGGCAAGGAAACGGGCCGCCCGCAAGGCGCGGCGACCCTCGCGCGGTGGCGGCAAGGACCCGGACGGCGGTGGCGGCTTGATGATGAGCATGCGGGGCGGTTTCAAGACCGCCGTCCACGGCAAACGAGCGTCTACCAAGAAGCGGATGCTCACGGGATGGCTTCCCCTTCTGATCTTCGTGATCGCCATGCTGGTCCTGATTAGGCGGTTGGGTCTGTTCTAGGGTCGTCGCCGCGTCGTTCGCCTGGCAGGGCCTGTATTCGAGGGAGGAGCTGGCGCTCTTGCGCATGCGGGCCCCCTATGGTCTTTAGGGAGCACTTCGCAACTCGTAATTCGAGGAGATGGGAATCATGTCTACGGGCGTTAGTTGGGATCTGACAAGCTACTTCGAAGAGTTCGACAATGAGCAGATGAGGTCCTTCAAAAAGGACCTGAAGGGGGACATCGAGAGGCTCATCGAGAAGGCCGCGGGTCTAGGCCCGCTTGGCAAGGATACTTTTTCCGAATGGAAAGCCATCGTGCTCGAGAACGAGGGGCTCGCTCGCAGGCTGAGCCATCTTGCCTCCTACATAGTCTGCCTCGCGTCTGCAGATGCCAACAACGAGGCCTACTCGAAGGAGTATGCCGAGCTCGACGGAATCGGAGCAGAGTCCAGCAAGATCGAGATTCATCTCAAGATGGCTCTCAAGAAAGTCGGCGATGACGATTTCAGGGCATTCATCGCACAAGAGGGGCTCGACGATCTGGCTTTCCATTTGAGCGAGCTGCGAAAGAAAGCGCAGAAGACCATGTCCGGTGAGCTGGAAACCCTAGCGGCCGATCTCTCCACCGATGGGTACAGCGCATGGGGAAGGCTCTACTCGACCATCGCCGGCAAGCTGCAGTTCGAGATGCACTTTCCAGATGGAAAAGTAGAGAGCACTCCCATCTCGCAGTGTCGCTCGTTGATGCAAGACTCCGATAGAGAGGTGCGCCGCTCGGCCTTCGAGCACGGAAACGCCGCCTGGAGGAGCGTCGAGGACGTCTGTGCCGCGGCAGTGAACTCCATCGCGGGAACGCGCCTCTTGCTAAACGAGCGGCGAGGCCTGGAGCACTTTTTGGATGCCCCGCTCATGCAGTCACGAACCAGCCGCCGCACCCTCGATGCCATGTTCGGTGCGATAGAGGATTGCAAGGGGTTCATTCAAAGGTTGGGCAAGGCCAAGGCCAAGGCGCTGGGGCTCGAGAAGCTGGCTTGGTTCGACTGCGAGGCCCCACTTTCGATCCCTGGCGTCAACCGATATTCGTGGGAGGAGTGCGAACGAATCGTCTCCGGTGCCTTCGAGCGAGCTTATCCAGAACTCGCCGGCTTCTTTCGTGAGGCCATCGAGAAGCGCTGGGTCGAGTCGGAGCCCACGGCCGGCAAGAGGCCGGGAGCCTTTTGCACGGGCTCATACCTGACCGAAGAGTCCAGGGTCTTCATGAGCTACAACGGAAGCTTCAGCGATATAGCGACCCTTGCACACGAGATAGGACACGCCTTTCACGCGCGGCAGCTGAAAGGCCTGCGACCCTATCTTCGAAGCTATCCGATGACGCTGGCCGAATCGGCCTCGACGTTCGCGGAGCTTCTCTTGAACGAAGGCGTTCTTCGCGACCCGGAATCCACGGATGCGCAAAAGCTCGGCGTTCTTACGGGCACGGTGAACCACTGCCTCTCATTTCTCGTGGACATTCCCATCAGGTTCTACTTCGAGAAGTCCTTCCACGAGGAGCGAGCGGACGGCATCGTGAGCGTATCCAGACTCAAGAGCCTCATGAAGAGCACCATGGAGAACCAGTTCGGGGATCTGTTGGAGGAGGGCGGTGCCGACGAGCTATTCTGGGCGTCCAAGATGCACTTCTACATAACCGGCGTCAGCTTCTACAACTATCCGTACACGTTCGGTTACCTGCTAAGCAGAGGCCTCTTCGACATGTTCAAGAAGGAGGGGCAGGAGTTCTTGCCGAAGTATCGAGACTTCCTGCGGCTGTCGGGAAGCGCCATGGGACACGAGGTGGCAAGACAAACGCTGGGAGCCGACCTCGAGGAGAAGGACTTCTGGCGCACGTCCATAATGAGTCACGAACAGGAACTCGAGCTGTTCGAGGAGCTGGTCCCCAAGGTTCTTCGATAATCAAGACCAACGAGGTGCATGATGGCCAAGATCCCCGCTACGGAAACTCAAACCTTCGAGGTAAATGCACCCATTGAGAGAGTTTACGAGGCTTTCGTGAACCCGGAGATAGTGAAGGAGAACTTCGTGGGTCTCGAGAGTGCGGAGTTCGTCGAGAAGGACGAGGTCCGATGGCACGTCAAGGAGAAGGTCGACAAGGGAATGCGGTTCAAGGGGGATTACACCGTCAAGTACGAAGGCAACGGAAAGGACCGCGTGTGGTGGCGGAGCACGGCCGGAAACATCGAGACCGATGCGGAGGTCACCTTGACCCAGCTGCCGAAGGGCGTTCAGGTCTTCTACCGTGAGACGCTAACCCCCGATCTTCCGATTCCGAAGCTGATGGCCAAGATCTTCAAGCCTTTGGTGGCAAGAGAGGTTCGCAAGGACCTTACGAGGTATGCGGAGAACGTGAAGCGATACCTGAACGAGAAGTCTTGATTCGGGATCGTGGTGGGGCGGCGTGTGGGGGCAAGGCTCGAAGCGTGGCGTGCGTGCGGGAGGATGAGGCGCGGGGTGCGTGCGGGGCGAGCATCAGTCGCGGGGTACCAGAAACAGGGACCTTGATTTGAGCGCCCGAGGGTCTATTATCCGCCCATGCCAAAGAAACAGATTCGAACGAACGCGGACAGGGTCGTAACTCTATCGGTACAGGGCAAGGTGACTTACCCTTCGGGCCAGCGGCCTCATAGGGTCGACGCCCAGGGCCGGCCGGCTCTCCTGCCGTCCATTGGCGGCATTGCCTATAACGTGAAGGTCGGAGACCCGGCCTTTGGTTGGGCGGGAGATCATATCGAGCCGTGCGTCTCCATCGTCGCCACGGACTTCGACAAGAGGTTCGATCACTCCAACACCTCGCTTCATTTCTATTCCTGCGTAGGAAACGAAGCGAAGGTGGTGACTGGTGATGCAAAGGGAGCAAAGGGCATCGTCACAGGACAGCATGGCGGCGCGGAGCATGTGATACTCGATTTCGCCGACGATGTCCTCGACAAGCTCACGATGGATGACAAGTTCCTGATTCGAGGACGCGGGCAAGGCCTGGAGCTACTCGATTACCCAAACATCAAGGTGTACAACCTCGACCCGGATCTTTTGAACAAGATGGGCATTCGAGAACTCGCCGGCGGCAAGCTCGAGGTCCCCGTCACGGCAATGGTCCCCGGCTTCCTGATGGGCTCCGGAGTAGGCCAGGTGGCAATGGGCACCGGCGACTACGACATCATGACGACCGACCGCGAGGAGATCAGGAGGCTTGGTCTGGACAAGCTGCGGTTTGGAGACATCGTGGCCATAACGGACCACGACAACGTCTATGGACGCTCCTGGCGAAAAGGGGCCGTGACGATCGGCATCGTTGTGCACTCCGACTGCGTCTTCGCTGGACACGGCCCGGGAGTGGCGACTTTGTTGGCGAGCATGGACCCACAGATCGTGCCCAAGAAGGACGCAAAGGCCAACCTTGGTCAAATGCTTCGCATAGGCCGCTTCAGACCCAAGAAAAAGAAGGCCGCTTCCCGTCGCAAGCGCTAAAGGATGAAAGCTCCGTGGGGCCGCTCTCCGTGGTCCGCGTGGTAGCGGCTCTACGCGAAGACGAATCAGGACAGCCAGATTGCCTCGCCACTTCGCAGTAGACTAAGCGCCGGGAGCCGGTTTCCGAGCCCGTGTGGCGCACCCACGCCAGTGCGGAGCCCACGGATCGGAAACCGGACTGCCGGTCGCTTCGGGAGGAGGGCAGCCCCAGGCGCACCAGGTAGAAGCTCCACGCAAAGACGAAGGAGGGCAGCCCCAGGCGCACCAGGTAGAAGCTCCACGCCAAGACGAAGTAGGACAGCCCAAGGTGAACCGGTAGCGGCGACACGCAAAGACGAAGCAGAACAGCCACAAGTATCAGCAGGTATAAGTCTGGTCTTGCTCGATTCGCGAGAGCACCCAGTCGAACTCCCCAGAGGTTACCTTCACCTCGCAGTACTCACAGCTGCCGCCCGTTGTGATGCTTAGCTCGGCACCACAGTTCGGACACTTTCCTGGCTCTCCAGCCCCCTTCGCCAGTCTCCCACGAATAAAGGTCCAGTACTCGGAATAGCCGTGTCGAATCTTTCGATTACCGCCGACCACCTTGCCCGTAGCGGACTCCACCGTGTAGTCGTAGCTCTTCGCATAAACGCGGACCGTCACTGAATCGAACCACTTGTCGCACGTCATCGCCGAGAGATCTATCCAAGTAACCTCGGGCTCCTCGATGACATTGCGCATTCCCGCCTTCTTGTATGCATCTATCCAGTACATCTGACTCTGGTAGAGGCGATCGGAGACGAAGGGGCGCGCTTTGTTCCAGTCCAGCCCGCTCCAAGCCACCTGAAGGGCATGAAAGACCTCCTTCACGCGAGCTTCGAAGCTCTCCCAGCTCACTTTCGGATCCCTCTCGGTCAACTCCTTGAAGCGAGTCTCGGCATTCCTTCCGACCACCGTGGGCTTGTCGAGGCCAGGGTCGAACTCTTCGTGCGGGTGCAGAGGCAGATCCGGCGGCCGAGGTCTACGCTGATGAATCTGAACCTTGGTCACCGTCCAGTCGTAGGCTCCGCCATCGACGCGCTCCCCGCAGAAACCGCAGACTCCCTTGTCCATCCGAGACTGAGCACCTCCACAGCTTGGACAGGCAAAGACGCCTACCCGATCGGGCGGGGGGCTCTTGGCCGAGGAAGAACGAACCAGGCTCCATAGCTCCACGGCGTAGTAAGTCTGCTCGACCCGCTTACCTTGCGCCTCCACAACCTCGGTGTAGTTGGTCTCGAAGGCAACCCTCAAGACGACCTGGTCCGAGCCGGGCTCCATGCCGGAGAGCCCGATCACCCTCATTCC
>SKWY01000484.1 GCA_007128675.1 Deltaproteobacteria bacterium
AGCCACAAGGGCCGACGTTGGAATCAAGGGCGAGAAGGTAGCCGCCCTGGGAGCGGATCTGGATGGAGAGAAGGTAATCGATGCCGGGGGCAGGCTCGTTCTTCCCGGTGTGCTCGATGTGCACAATCATTTCCAGCTCCCATTCTGCGGTACGACGAGCGCCGACGACTTCGCGAACGGCAGCAAGGCGGCCGCGCTGGGCGGCGTGACCACCTTTTTGGACTTCGCCATTCAAGCCAAGCCCGCATCCGTCATGGACGCCATAGCCGCTCGTCGCGAGGAAGCCGATCCCAAGGTGCATATCGACTATGGTCTGCACGCTGGCATCACTGATTGGGGCGATGACCGAAAGGAGGAGATCCCCAGGATCATTCGGGCCGGCTGCCCGACCTTCAAGATGTTCATGGTCTACAAATCCCAGGGCTGGCAGTCCACCGATCCCGATATTTATGGCGCCCTGATCGAGACGGCGAGACATGGGGGCATGGTGGGCGTTCATGCGGAGAACGACGATCTGATAGCCGCTTTGCAGGAGCAGGCCGAGCGGGAGGGCGTCAAGGGTGCCTACGGGCACGCCCTGACCCGCCCCCCCATAACCGAGGCCGAGGCCATCAGCCGAGCGATCATGCTCTGCGAAGCCACTGGAGGTCGTCTCTACATCTTTCATATGTCGACCGGCTGGGGCACGGACATAGTCCGAGATGCCAGGAGGCGTGGCGTGGACGTGCACGCCGAGACCGGGCCGCACTACCTCTTGCTGGACGACGAGCTATTCAAGCGTGACGATGGTCATCTGTATGGGACCTGCCCACCGATTCGAAAGGCGGAGGATCAAGAGAAGCTCTGGGAAGGGCTTTCCGACGGCTCCGTGGAGGTGCTCGCTACCGATACCTGCACCTTCGACAGCAAGCAGAAGGCCATGTGGGAAGGCGACTATCGCAAGATCCCCTTCGGCATGCCCGGCATAGAGACCCTGCTTCCGTTGACCTACACAAAGGGGGTCAGAGAAGGGCGCTTCAGCCTCGAGCGGATGATAGAGCTGCTTTGCGAGAGCCCGGCCAAGCTCTTCGGGATGTGGCCAAGAAAGGGCAACCTGAATGTTGGGGCGGACGCGGACGTGGTCATCTTCGATCCCGAGGCCAAGGTGACGATTACACCTTCGGTGCTTGCGACCAACTGTGACTACAGCCCATTCGACGGGACCGAGGTTCGAGGCTGGCCCGTGACGACGATGGTTCGCGGAAAGATCGTAGTCAAGGATCGAGAGTTCGTGGGAGAACCCGGGTATGGCAAGTTTCTAGTGCGCGAGCCTTCGGAAGGAAGAGCCAGATGAAGACCATGACGAATGCAGAAATCAAGAAGAAGCACGACGAGTACCTCTTCCCGTGCACGATGAACTATTACTCCGAGCCCATCGCCTTCGCGAAGGGTGAGGGCGTGAGGCTCACCGACGTCGAGGGAACGGAGTACCTGGACTTCTTCGGGGGAATCTTGACCGTCAGCCTCGGGCACTGCCACCCGAAGGTAACCGAGCGCGTGAGGGAGCAGCTCGAGCGTCTCCAGCACGTCTCCACTCTCTACCCCACCGCAAACATCGCGGCCTTGGCGGAGAAGATGGCCGAGATAGCCCCGGGCCGGCTTCGGAGGAGTTTCTTCACCTCCAGCGGCACGGAGGCGGACGAGACGGCTCTGATGGCGGCGCGCCTCCACACCGGAGGCGGCGACATCATCGCCCTGCGTCACTGCTACTCTGGGCGCTCCCTGGTGGCGACCAACCTCTGTGGCCACTCGAGCTGGAGGCTGATGCCGAGCCAGGTCCCGGGCATCAAGCATGCCCCCGCTCCCTATTGCTACCGCTGCCCCATGAAGCTCGAGTATCCAGGCTGCGGCATGCAGTGCGCCCATGACCTTGAGGAGCTCATCGCCACGGAGACATGCGGGAAGGTATCGGCCTTCATCGCCGAGCCAATTCTTGGAGTCGGCGGGTTCATAACGCCTCCAAAGGAGTACTTCGAGGTTGCCGTCGATATCGTGCGGCGCCACGGCGGGCTCTTCATCGCCGACGAGGTTCAGACCGGCTTTGGGCGTACCGGCGGCAAGATGAATGGTATCGAGCAGTTCGGCGTGGAGCCCGACATCTGCACCTACGCCAAGGGCATGGCCAACGGGGTGCCCGTGGGCGCCACGGTGGCAACCGACGAGGTTGCCTCCTCCTTCAAGGGCCTCACCATAGCCACCTTCGGCGGCAACCCGGTCAGCGCCGCGGCCGCCCTCGCAACGATAGAGGTGATGCAGGAGGAGAACGTTCCAAAGCGGGCCGAGACTCTCGGCGGACGCCTTCGAAATGCTCTAGAGACGATCGCGGACAAGTGTCCTTTCGTAGGCGAGGTCAGGGGAATGGGTCTGATGCAGGGCATGGAGCTCGTGGAGGACCGAAAGACCAAGGAGCCGGCGCCGGGGAAGGCCTCGGCAGTACTGGAAGAGGCCCGAAAGGAGGGGCTTCTCGTCGGCAAGGGCGGCCTCTATGGGAACACTCTTCGAATCTCACCGCCAATGCTGATTGGCGAGGAGGACCTCGAGGAAGGGCTGACAAAGCTAGGCCGCGCTATGGAGCGCGTGCGCGGCTGACTTTTTTGGAAAGGGCGCTCCCTTCTTGGCCAGGGGCAAGGCGCCTGAAGGGCCACCGCCATCTTTGGCCCGCCTCGAAGGGCCAAGGCGCCCCGCGACCAGTTCAAGAGAAACGCAACTACAAGGAGCAGCGATATGACGACCGGTATTCTGCCGGAGGTAAAGAAGCACTACGGCAAGACTAAGAACTACATCGACGGTGAGTGGGTGGAATCCTCTTCCGAGCGAACACTGCCGGTCGAGAACCCGGCAACGGGCGAGGTGATAGGCGAGGTGCCCCTTTCGACGGCGGACGAGGTGGACGACGCCGTATCCGCTGCACAGGAGGCCTTCGAGGAGTGGAGGGAGACGCCGCCGCATATTCGCGTACAACCGCTTTATCGCTTGAAGACCTTGTTCGAGGACAACTACGAGGAGATTGCTCGAATATTGACCCAGGAGCACGGGAAGGTAATCGACGAGGCCTTGGGCTCCGTCCGTCGAACGGTGGACAACATCGAGTTCGCCTGTGGCATCCCATCTCTGTTGATGGGTGACTACCTGGAGGACGGCGCCGCGGCCGGTATCGACGAGATCGCGATTCGCCAGCCCCTCGGAGTCTTCACCGCGATTGCTCCGTTCAACTTCCCGGCCATGGTTCCGTTTTGGTTCTGGCCTTCCGCGGTGGCCTGCGGCAACACCTTCGTGGTGAAGCCTTCCGAGCTCGTGCCCCTTACTCAGCAGCGCATCTTCGAGCTGATCGACGAGGCGGGCTTCCCCGAGGGCGTCATCAGCATGGTCAATGGAGATCGTGAGACAGGCGCCGCGCTCATTCGTCACCCGCGAGTGCGCGGAGTGTCCTTCGTGGGCTCTACGCCTGTGGCCAAGGCCATCTACGCGGAGGCGGGCTCACTGGGCAAGCGGGTTCAGTGTCAGGGTGGCGCGAAGAACTTCATCACCGTCATGCCCGATGCGAACATGGACGTCTGCCTCCCCAATATGGTTGCCTCGTTCTTCGGTAACTCGGGGCAGCGCTGCTTGGCTGGGGCCGTGCTCGTCCTGGTGGGCGATTCGGCGGACGCGGTTGTCGATCGCTTCGTCACCGCCGCTTCTGGTCTCAAGCTGGGCTATGGCCTGGATCCGTCGGTGCAGATGGGGCCGGTCGCCGGAAGACCCCAGATGGAGAAGATCCTTGGCCTCATCGACAAGGGAGAGGCCGAGGGCGGCAAGCTTCTTCTGGATGGGCGGGGCGTCAAGGTGCCCGGGTACGAGAAGGGCTGCTTCATAGGCCCAACGGTGTTCGATCACGTCGATCCCGAAAGCACGATCGCCAAGGAGGAGATATTTGGTCCCGTCGTCTCCATAATCCGCGTCAAGAGCCTCTCGGATGCCATCGAGCTTGCCAACGGCAGCAGCTTCGGCAATGCCTCGTCCATCTACACGAGCAGCGGCAAGTCGGCTCGGGAGTACACCTACAGGGTCGAGGGCGGAAACATCGGCGTGAACATCGGAGTCGCGGCGCCCATGGCTTTCTTCCCCTTCGGCGGCATGAAGGACTCTTTCTTCGGAGATCTTCACGGCCAGGGCAAGGACGGGATCAACTTCTTCACCGACCGCAAGGTAGTGATAAGCAGGTGGTGATAGAAGCAGTACCGATGGGCCGCGCTCTTCCAGGTTCGGTGAGCGCGGTCCCCAACAACCGGCTTACGGACCGGACTTCGGGCCTGGTTGGACCGGTCTCATCGAGCTTGGAGCAATCGTGATGAAGCAGGATTTTCCCGAGATTACTTCCTTTGGCACTCTTTTCGCGTTCGCACAGGCGCTCGAAGAAGGTTTGATACGAATGAGCGAGGAGGCCTCCACCAAGGGAGGACCAAAGGCTGCTGAGGCCGGCCAGGCCCATAAGAAACACGCCAAGCGCGCAAAGCAGCTCGAGAGGTTGCGGCGGGAGAGGCTCAACGAGGTGGTTCTCCAGCCCCTCGAGGGCATGAACAGGGATGCTTACGCTCCCGATCTTTGCTGCCCCGAGGATGCCTCGGGCTCGGCGCTAGCCCTTGCAAAGGCGGAGGAAAAGGCGGCGCTCTTCTACGAGGAGGCGGCCGAGAAGGCAAAGAGCGTGCTCGGCGGGATGGAGAGGACGCTGAAGAAGCTCGCCGCCGAGAGCCGAGAGCTGGCCGCCTCAATCAGGGAGTAGGGCTTCTTTTTGGCCCCGCTTGCGCCAACCAAGGACTTTGCGCATCATGGCCCATCTCTGGGAAAGATGAGCATCGAGGGTCCATCTCCATCGAGGACGACACAGACATGAGCTACGGGAACGCAAGCTGTATTGCCGCAGAAGTCGACCCTACAAGAGCAAGAGCCCGTCCACTGGCCGGCTCGCTTCTTTTTGCGCTGGGTTTTGCGGCAGCCACGATGGCGGCGGCGCACATGAGGGTATTGCTGCCCTTCTCGCCCGTCCCAGTGACGATGCAGACGATGGTCGTTCTTCTTGCAGGTCTCTGTCTCGGTGCCGGCTTTGGCGGCTTGAGCCAGGCCAAGTACCTTACCTTGGGCCTTATAGGGCTGCCCGCGTTTTCCGGAGGCATCGCCGCCTTGATTGGGCCAAGCGGAGGATATCTTTTCGGCTTCGTGATTGGTGCCATGACCGCGGGCTGGCTGTACTCCATGTGGAGGTCGACGGCCGGCGCGATCGCCGCTTGTCTCGTCGCCACGGCGACGATCTATCTCGCTGGCTGCCTTTGGCTCGCCGCCGTGACCGTTGGTTCGCTGGGGCAGGTGGTAGCCATCGGCGTGCTTCCCTTCATTTTTGGCGACCTCCTGAAGATCGCGGCCGTGGTCCTCCTAGTTCGGGGCCCCTATACGGGAGCCTTTATAGCGAAGCTCTTCAAGCACGGATGAGGTGGGATCTACCGCGATAGGTGCCGCTTGTTATCGCGAGGCTCGAGTTCCGGCGCCTATCCAGTTGCCCAGTAGCCGTTTGGCGCCGAATGTCCCTATGGAGGTTCCAGCCCCAACGAGCTTTTTTCGGATCGCCGATGGTTTGGGTCGCATCACATGCTCTGGATGGGCTGCTAGGTGTGCAAGGGCCAGCCGGAGGTTTCGAATCCTCGAGGAGTGGGCGTGTTTGCGGCGCCTTTGGATTGGGTAGGCCACCGCGATCGCCAGGGCTCCAGCCAGGACGAAGAGGGCCGTAAAGGCAAGTAAGGGATGGAGGCGGGCCTGCCGTCTGACGTTCACGGCCTGGCGCGCCCGGCGCTCGATCTCGTGAACGACGACTCCCAGCTCTGCTCGAAGGCCCGCTATCTCCCCTTCGAGAGCCTTGCGGTGACTAGATGACGTATTCCCCTTATCGGCTCTTGCCATCTTTCATGCTCCTCCTCAGCGAAGGCCGCGGGCCCACTCCATCCCCCGCTCGAGGCTGCGGCGAGTCGCCGCCATGGGTTCTTGCACCCGTTTTCTCCACCCTGCGTATGCCGAGATCGATCCCACGATGAGCACCGCGGCTGCGACTGCCAATGACGCGGCCCAGCCCGGGAGGCCTGCTTCGATTAGGCCAAAGACGACGGCCAACAAGAACATCGCGAGAGTGAGGATTGCACAAACCCCACCAGTGCCCAGCCCCACGGCGACGACCGCCTCTTGCCGTAGATCGGCCTTTGCGTCGGCCTTGGCCAGCTCGATCTCCTTGCGAGCGAGGAGAGCCGTCTTGTCGGCTGCCAGGGAGACTAGCTCGGATAGACGAAGATGGGATAGGGAGGGCTCTCGTCTTGGCCTTGGAAGAAGACGTCTTGGATCCTCCATGGCCTGCTCTGGTTGATGGTATTGGGGCATGATTTGCCTCCACTTGGGCAGGGCGGCGCTCATCGCGGGCGTCCCCAAATCAAAATGTGAACCTTGTTTCGCCATGGCAAGAGGGGAGCGCCGTGAAAGGTAGCCTCGAGGCTCTCGAGACCAGGGGCTCCCTCAATCGAAGACTCCATGGACGTACCATTGGCCATCTAGCCCATCCTGAAAAATCCAGAGGAGGGCGGCACCGGTCGCCACCTCGAAGTAGAGGCGATCGTAGGGGGAGGTCCACCATTCCCCGCTGACTGGAAAAGGGCCCGCGGATGCCGCCGGCTGACCTTCGACA
>SKWY01000160.1 GCA_007128675.1 Deltaproteobacteria bacterium
ACAGCGCCGACCGGTTCAAAGCAGCCATTCCCCCGTTGAACCGGCAGGAGATGATAGCAGCCCTTCGTGAAGCACAGGAAAACTGCGTAAGAGCCGGACTGAGCTCTGTTACTGATGCCGGCCTCGACAAGGAAATGGCCGAAGAGCCGGAGATCGTCTTGCCGCCGGAACCCGAGATCGAAGATGGCCAGCAAGACATTCTCGATTCCGACGATGATTCAGCAATCTCGAGCGAAGCTACGGCGGAGGCAAGATGATGATGACGCTCAAGAAGCTCTTGTTCAAAGATGTTCCGGTTGGCCTCCTGACCGTTTGTCTTTTGGCTCCCGCGCTGACCGGTTGCCCATCCAGAACCGAGATCGTCGTGGACGATGAACCCGTCGTCACCGTGCGCGAGCCAGTGCACGATCCCGATGAGTTGTTCTCCCAGGCAGTGGACGCCATGGAGGCAGGTGAATGGGAGGAGGCTAGAGAAGAGCTGCAGCTTCTTCTAGAGCTTGCACCCAACGTGACCACCGCTCGTTATAATCTGGGCGTGACCCTCCAGCAGCTCGGCGAGCTGGATCTCGCCGCCGAGGCGTACTCCCGGGTCTTGGAGGAACGACCAGACCATCTTTCGGCTGCCTTGAACCTCGCCCATGTGTACCGGGAGCAGGAACGCTTCAGGGAAGGGATAGACGTTCTAGAAACACTTCTAGAGGACAATCCATACGATGGCCGGCTCCTCAACAACCTCTCGGTCTTGTATCGCTTGGAAGAGGACTACGAGCAGGCGGCGGACTTGCTTCGTCGCTTGCTTTCCCGAGATCCCGACAACCCCGACGCACACAAGAACTTGGCGCTCATCTACTACGATCAAGGTCGCTACCGAATGGCCGAGTTCATCATGGGCACGGCACGCCAACGAAATGAAGAGGACCCCGGCATCTTCAACAACCTTGGAATGATCGCCATGAAGCGAGGAGATCTCTCCGTGGCGTTGGGGCAGTTTCGCCGGGCTGTGGAGATCGATCCGGACTTCACTCCAGGACACATGAACATTGGTGCCGTGGCGCTCCGCTACCGCGACTACAAGGCGGCAGCCGATGCCTTCGCCGAGGCCCTGCGTGTACAGTCAACCAACTGGCGGGCTCATCTCTATCGTGCTTATGCTCTGGAAGGCGCTCAGGAGATGGAGAGTGCTTCGGAGGCTTATGCACGAGTTCTTCAGCTGCGCCCGAGGCACCCAGAGGCAAAGTATGGTCTTTGCAAGTCGCTCCAGAACATCGAGCCGGAGCGGGCCAGGGGGTACTGCACCGCATTTGCTGCCTTGGATGGCGTAGAGAGCGAACATGCTGACGATGCGAGACAACGGGTCGCTACTATTGATATGCTCATCGAAATTCGAGAAAGTGAGCAGGCTGATCTGGATGCCGCCGGGAGTTTCGACGATGACTGGGAGGAGCCTGTGGTGAGTGATCCGGTGGAAGAGGTCGCTCCGGCTCCAGAGGTTGCCGATGAAACTGATGAGCCCGCCGAGGATGATGACGAGACGGATACGGAAGATGAGTCGGATGGGGATGGCTCCGGCGATGTCGACGAGGTGGCAACCCTTTGAATGATGGAACTTTCGGGGAGCAAGACTGTCTGAAAGTGGTGAGAAGGGCTAAAAAAACACGGAAGCGATGTGCTAGTCTTGGTTACAAGGGAGTTGGAGCTAATGGTGCCGAGACTTGGTGGCGATGATTCGATCTGGACGGAGAACACGATGTTGCGCAGATTGCTGATTGCGGGAGCTTTGGTGATGGGTCTGCTCCTTACCGGGCCGGTATTGGCGGACAGCCCACAAGTCCAGTATCGCCAAGAAACGGTGATCGACTTCAGCGATGTGGCCTTGGAGGGTGAGCTGCGTCGTCCCGATGGAGCATACCTCCTTGCACGGAAGAGGGCCGAGTTCGACAGTCTCATTCGGCTTCGCGAGCACTTTCTAAACGAGCTGCAGACCTCCCTGGACAATCTGTAGGCTTGTCGTTCACAACAGAGTTTTAACAGGCATTCATGAACCTTGAAACGATTACAATCAAAGTGTTCGCTCCCGACGGTTCAGTCGAGGAGCTGGCGCTGGAGAGCCAGGACAGCCTGATCCTTGGTTCAGGTGCCTCGGCCACCGTTCGCCTGGATGACGACAAAATCTCCAGCATTCACGCCATGATCAAGCTGGAGGATGGCGTGGTTCGCGTCGTGGATCTGGGTAGCGAGCAAGGAACTCGCCTCGGCGGCAAGGAGATTCGCGAGCAGGATCTTTCAAGTGGCGATGTGGTCGAGATAGGTGACCACAAGGTCCAAGTTCTATGGGGCACGGCCGACCAGCCAGATGCCTTACCGACCGAGGTTCTCGAGCGACCGCCGGGAATCGGCGGTGACGATGAGGCTGCTCTTGGTGAGCAGAGCGATGGCGATTCTGCGGCCGAGCGTAAGGGGGCCGATGGCGTGGCCGATCTATTCAGCGAGGTCATTCCCGAGGATGAGCGGCCGACACCGGAGAACAGGCTTCTCGAGGTGGTGATGGTTTGGTCCGACACCATCATCGGCATAGGACACTTCGGTCCGAAGGACGGCACCATCACCGTTGGCGATGCGCCTCGAAACTACTTTAACCTGGCCTCGGAGATCTTGCCCAGCTCTCGCTTCCCCTTCATCAAGACCGATGGGAAGGATCATATCGTCACCATCACCCAAGACATGGATCTTCGTGTGAGGGATGACGACGGTAGAGTTTTCGATCTCGCCAGCCTGCAGTCGGCTGGTAGGGCTTTCGGTTCGGAAACGAGCTTCAAGGGATATAGCTACAAGATAAACCTGCATGAGCAGGTTCAGGTCAATATCGGTGATACCGCCCTCGTGGCGCGCTACGTGCGCCCCAGCGCCCGAGTAGGCGGCAGCATTTTGGCCAATGTCGACTACTACTTCACAAAGGTCTTCTCGACCTCCTTCATGGCCCATCTGCTCTTCATTGCCGCCTTGATGCTCACCCCGACGGATCTCGAGCGTCTCTCCGACGATCTATTCACCAGTCCGAACCGCTTCGCCAAGCTGATCATTCAGCCACCCGACGACGAGGAAAGAGTCTTCGATGATCTATCCGCCCTGGACGATCTCTTGGCCAAGGAGGATGAGGGGAAGTTCGGTGAAATAGAGGAGGTCGAGGAGGAGGCTGCTCCCAGCGACGAGGGAGCTCCAATAGTGGACGTGGATCAGCGTGAGGAGGACCGCAAGAAGGTGATGGAGACCGGTTTGTTGGCTGCGTTGGAAGACGGGGCCGCCTCCAACGTATTTGGACCAGGAGGTCTCGGCACGGGAATCAACGAGGCTCTAGGCGGTATCGACGGTGACGGTATGGGCGATGCGTTTGGTCTCGGCGGTCTTGGTTCGCGGGGCGCGGGGGCGGGTGGTGCCGGCAGCGCTCTTGGCATCGGCGGACTTGGAACGAAGGGTGGAGGCAAGGGCGGGGGCCACGGTCAGGTCGACCTCGGCGGTCGAGGGCGAGCGGTCACCAAGGTGACCTCTGGTCAGACGATCATAGAAGGAGGACTAGACAGAGAGGTCATAGCCCGGATCGTGCGTCGCCATCAGAACGAGATCCGATTCTGCTACGAGCGTGAGCTGCAGCGTGACCCCAACCTCCATGGTCGTGTGGCGGTGCAATGGGTCATCGATGGTACCGGCGCGGTGGTGCGCGCTACCATTCAGGACACCACGATGGGCAACTCCAACGTGGAGAACTGCATCTTGACCAGAGTTCGGCGCTGGCGTTTTCCAGAGCCAAGAGGTGGTGGTATCGTCCGCGTGACGTACCCGTGGATATTCAGCCCTCGCTCCTAGCCTGCCTCTTGTCGAGTCTCGCTCCGATGCCCCAACACCCCAAGGTGCCCAAACTCATGCGCCCGATTACTCTAGCTTTCTTGTTGATTGGCCTTCTTTCTATCGGTTCTCCTGCGTTCGCCTCGACGCCGGGAGAAGGAGAGCTGATTCCCGAGCGCATGGCTTCTCCGCAGCTAGGCGTGAAGCCTACCCTGCATCAGGGTTTGTTCGCCGACTTGCAGGTGGGGACGTTCTTCACGATGAACACCGACTCACAGCGGGTTGGCGCCCAGGTTTCCAACGCTCAGCCCTATGTGGGCGTCGGGATGGGCTATGACATCACGCGCAATGTCGTGGCTGGACTGACTGTGGGCTTCGGCGCATCGGCAGGGCCCTGCTTCGATCCAGACTACTCGACGGGACAATGCCGAGGTGTGCGGAGCTTTTCAGTCTTCTTGATCAACGCACAGGTGGGCTACCTTCACGAGCTCGATCACCAGTGGTACGTCGGCGGCAAGGTACTCGGGGGTGGCGCTCTGATGACCCCTGGTCCGGTCGAGAGTGATGGAGGAGACCTCCTCGTCGGTTATAACGCCGGCCTGGCGCTTACGACCGAGTACCATACCCATTTGGAGCACTTCGTCCTGGGATTGGACGTGGCCGCTACCTTGGTGATGGGAGGTGCGCGAGTCCAGTTCCCAAGCTTTGCCATCTACCCCCGCCTGAAGTACGTCTTCTAGCCTGGTGGTCCTTGGCGAGAAGACGAGGATCCTCCACAGTCGTTTTCGTCGGTGAACAGTGGCGTACTTCCTGACTCACGGCGATTCGGCAATGGACCGGCTCTCTTGCTTGTTCGCATTCGAGCAAGCAAGAGATGGCTTTCCCGATCGCCCTAGCCCCCTTTGGTGAAATAGTGACCACCCCCGTAAGAAACATCGCCATCGTGGCTCACGTGGACCATGGAAAGACCACGTTGGTGGACCATATGCTGCGTCAAGCCGGGGTGTTTCGACAGGGACAAGTGGTCGAGGAACGGGTGCTCGACTCGGTGGACCAGGAGCGTGAGCGCGGAATCACCATCATCGCCAAGGTGGCTTCCGTCACGTGGAAAGGGGTCAAGTTCAACATCGTGGATACGCCAGGGCACTCCGATTTTGGAGGAGAGGTGGAGCGTTCCCTGCGGCTGGTCGATGGAATACTGCTATTGGTGGATGCCGCCGAGGGTCCTCTTCCGCAGACAAGATTCGTTCTTGGAAAGGCCATGGCGGAAAGACTGCCCGTGGTTGTGGTCATCAACAAGATTGATCGCAGGGATTCCAGGCCAGATGAGGTTCTCGACGAGATCTACGGGCTCTTCATCGACCTCGGGGCCGATGAGCAGCAGCTGGATTTTCCTGTCCTCTACGCGGTGGCCCGTGATGGCAAGGCCGGGACGAGTGAGGATGACGCATTGTGTCCCGACGCCACGTTGGAACCTCTGTTTCTTGCGATCACCAAGTCCATTCCCCCGCCTTCTGTCGGACAAGATGGCTCATTACAGCTTCTGGTCTCCAATATCGATCATGATGAGTACGTGGGGCGTCTTGCAATAGGACGTGTGCTCGATGGAGAGATTCGTCTTGGCGGAGAGGTGCTCGTTTGTGGCGATGAGTCTTCCAGCCGGGCTCGGGTCGGTGGCGTATATCTGTTTTCGGGGCTCTCGAGAAAGCCCGTGGATAGGGCTCCTGCGGGTGAGATAGTGGCTTTCTCGGGCATTTCCAACGTGGCCATAGGAGACACGATCTGTGAGCCCGAAAAGCCAAGGCCTCTCCCAAGGATTCGAGTCGATCCTCCCACTTTGTTCATGCTCGTACGAGTGAACGACGGTCCCTTCGCCGGCAAGGAAGGAAAGTATGTGACCTCTAGGCATCTTCGCGAGAGGCTCTTCAAAGAGAGCTATCGCAACGTTGCCATAGACGTCTCGGAGAGCGGGGAGCCCGACGCCTTTCGGATCGCAGGGCGAGGTGAGTTGCAGCTCGCGGTTCTGATCGAGGCCATGCGTAGGGAGGGTTATGAGCTCACGGTAAGCAACCCAGAGCCCGTCCTCGAAGAATCGGACGGCAAGGTGCGTGAGCCTTACGAGCTACTGGTATGCGATATCCCGCAAGTTCACATGGGACGCTTGAGCGAGATACTGGGAGCCCGGAGGGCCCGCGTGGTCGAGATGAAGCTAGCCGGATCGGACCGCGCTCAGGTCACTTGGCGGCTCCCCGCAAGAGGCCTTATAGGGTTGCGCCCCGTTTTTCTCACCGAGACCCGAGGAGAAGGCATCCTTCGGACTCTTTTCGATGGTTACGATGACTGGGCGGGAAGAATCGTTCGTCGCACGACGGGCGCCATTGTGTCCGATAGAGAAGGGAAGGCCGTTCCCTACGGGCTTTTCAGTCTAGAGGATCGCGGTACTTTCTTTGTTGGTCCCGGCGAGAAGGTGTATCAGGGCATGATTGTGGGCGAGCACAGCCGCTCCAATGATCTGGACGTCAACGTGTGCAAGACCAAGAAGCTCACCAACATTCGCGCGGCGGGAAAGGATGAGAACGTCCAGCTCTCGCCGCCCCGTCAGATGGGTCTCGAGGCCGCCATCGAATGGATTGACGAGGACGAGCTGGTAGAGGCCACCCCCACGAGCATCAGACTGCGCAAACGTCATCTGGATCCCGTCATTCGGCACAGGCTGGCTCGCGACAGAAAGTTCGAGGCCGCTGACAGCCAGTAGCAAGCTCGTTCCCTTCTCCAATCGAGCCTGGGGTTCTAGACAACGAATCCTATTCTTTGCCTGCGGGGTCCCTTTTCGTCTCGAGGATCTAACAGCTCGAGGTCCAATAGGGCCTTCAAGGTGGCGCGGATCGCTCTCTCATCCTCGTCGGATAGAGCGAGCATGTCCTCCACCGTCTTGCTGCCATCGGCGAGCTCGAGCAAGTGGTTTGCATCCGGGGGTAGCGAAAGGCCTTTCACCGAAGGACGCAGCCCGGTCTTTGGGGCGAGCACGAGGTTGTCAGGGATTTCCTTTCGCAGAAGCACAAGAGGCAAGGAAGTCTTTGTGCCTTCGAGAATCAAGCTGTGTAGAGGCATGCTCAATGCGGCTGGAACCCGTGGCTTCTTGGGGCTGAAGGAGATGCTGTAGAGGCCCTCACGCCATGAGAAGGTGCTGAAGATGATCGAGCGAACTTGGTCGCGAACTAGGTCGCGAAGGTGTGAGCGGCCAAGGACGTCGAGCTCGATGAGGACTTCGCCAATCCGTCGTCCCTCCTCCTTCGCTAGAAGCTGGGCGGTATCGGCATCCTCTTTCCTTATGGCTTTCGTCTTGACCGCGAACTCTAGCAAACGATCCCCGGACAAATTGGATGTGGCAAAGGTTGGTTGCCCCTTTCGCAGGTGGATGGTCTTCGATGCGCTCTCATGTCGAAGCTCCAAGGTGGCGTCACTTTCCGTCTTGCCGAGGCTCACCAGAAGAACGGGCACCGATCTTTCTCTCAGCTCTCCCCTGCTTGGTGGGGTGATGGTCTCGCGAAGACTCTCTTGTGGCGCCACAGGAGAAGAAAGGGAGGGCATCCCCGGATCGAGCGCCTTACGCGAAGGCTGTTTTGACCACGAGGATGACTCCTGTGGGGGCGGCTTGTCAGTGTCGGCATGGTCTACTTCGATGAGATTCTCGACTATCCCCGTGTCCTTGTGCGGCTGCTCTGCAAGAGAGGTTTCTTGGCGGGGCTCCTCGGTCTCCGAGATTTCCCCATCCCCGGAGGGCTCCTGCGAGGCTGGAGCGCCACTGGAGTCATTTGGCTCTCTTGTCGAAGAGGGAGGGGACGAGGAGGCGACAATCGGTCTCTTCTCGGCAGGCTTGTCCAACCCATGCTCCGCCTCGTCGATTCGATTCGTGGGGCTGCTCGCGTTGTCCCATGCAACTTCTATTTCCAGGCTGTCGTGTTCATCCTCTGGCTCGCTGGCCGAAGCTTGGGACTCCAAAATGCTCGAGGCCTCGGATATCAGATCACTTGTACTGAAAGGCTTTTGGAAGAAGCATTTCGCCCGGTGTCGACGAGTTATGTTCCGATCATATCTGTCACCACGAAACACGCCGCTGATCGCGATCGAGGGAACTGGGGGGACGAGACGCTTCAAGACGTCGAGAAGATCGCTGCCGAGTCCATCCGGTAGGACGAGGTCGACGATCGCGAGATCCGGCCTACCATCCTCGAGCCTGCTCATCGCTTCCTCGACGGAGTGAGCAACCACGGCAATGAAACCCTCCTTCTCGAGGGCGATCGAGAGGATCTCGGCAAGCTCGAGGTCATCCTCGATCAACAGTACGCGAGCCTTTGTCATTGCCTCTCCCATTGAACGATGGATTCGTCCTCGGGTCCAGATGGATATCCGATGTTTAGGGTGGTCGTTTTTTTGACCAGCCCCTTTTGTGCTTCTACGCTTCTGGATGTAGGAGGACGTATCCAGCGGGAGACTTCGTAGCACATGGGAGCAAGAGAAATGAGCGATAAGAGAAGACAACCACGTGCGGCCCTGAACATCTTCGTGAACAAGGTCGTGGGCGAGCAGGTGTTCATGTGTCGCGCCACGGACGTGAGCACTGATGGAATCTATCTTTCCAGCCTGATTGAGCCGGAGCTGGACCAGAGCCGGGTTGGCGTCGAGTTTTCGCTCACGCCTGACGGTGAAGTCCTCTGGGCGAGCGGAGAGATAGTGCGAGATGGCTTGCGAGGAGGAGCTCGAGGGTCGGGCATTCGCTTCACCGCCATTCCGGAAGCCTATCGAGGAATGATCGAGTCTTACATCCGTGACGAAGGTGACCTGTCGGCTCTCGAAGCCAGAGCCTAGTCTCGAGCCTTTTGGGGCAAGGTCTGCTCCTTTGCCTATCGACGGGTTCGCAAGACAGCCCGGGCTAGGACGAGCAGCCGCCCCTATGGCATTCGACCCCCTCTCCATCTTGGGACAAACCCGAAGATGAAGCCTTCTTAGAGAGAGTATCGTCCTTGGCGTCGATGCTTCTTCGTGGGGCGGGGTCGGTCTTGGGAGAAGCCTTCTCGTTCTTGTTGGCGGGAGGCGTTGATTGATGAGATGGCGTGCGGCGATGGGACGCATACCTTGATCAGCCCCGGATCAGTGGTGGGCGGCCCCCATGTGACCCCACTGAGGCTCGGCGGCCTCAACCCGGAAGGCGCCATGACGCACCAGCTTCACAGGGCCGCGGGTTCCCCGCCACAAAGGAGATCTGCGAGCGCACAGCTTCTCACCAAAGATGCAGTGCTTTCCTGATGGGCCTCCCTCGACTTCGGCTCCTGCCGACCGCGTAAGAGATAGAGGGATGCGGGCTGTCGTCCCGGCTGTTTCTGTGGAAAGCAGCTACGTGGTGTATGGCGCCTCTTTTCGGAAGATGGAGTGGCCAAGGAGGCGGGGAATCTGGCTTTTTCGTTGAAGGGATGGGTAGTCTTGGTTTTAGGATAGTTAGGGGTAATCAACTTGAGACACGATCAACAATGCCCAAAGCGGGCTTCTCTACGAGCTTTGGCCCTCATTATCCTTTTGGTGCCTCGGCTTTCGGCTGGAGAGTCGCTGCTCGATGAAGAGACTTGGGTGGAGGTTTCCGCTAAGGCCGAGATCTCCGAAAGAAACGAGGCTCGGGCCCGGGACACGGCACTTGGCCAGGCTTTGGAACAGGCCGTCGAAATGGTGGCAGCAACCATTGTGCCTGGTCTTTCAAAGAGCGAGGAGTTCATCGCCGTTCGTGATGAGATGACGGGGCGCTCGTCTGGTTTCGTCCGCCGTTATGAGATCAAGGAAGCTCTTTGCGGCAGCGATGAATGCCGCGTTACCGTCAGAGCCCAGGTGGATAAGCAAGCCCTCGTCCGGCAGCTTTTCGAGCTAGGGCTCATGGCGACGAAGGCCCCCATCGAGCAAGACGGCGAACTCCAGTCAATTCGACTGGATGTGGAGGGGTTCGGCAGCTTGACCGAGATCGCAAAGCTCCACTCCCTTCTCTCTTCCGCAATCACCGGCATTCATGCGGTGCACACCCGGAGCATCAGCGGCAGGCGTGTCTCCCTGGAGCTCGAGACTACGATCGGCTCCGAGCAGCTTGCCGCGAAGCTTTCCACCCGTCCGCTTGGCGGCTATTCGGTGCAGGTCACGAGGATGGATTCGACGTCCGTCGGGATTCGGCTTTTTGGCAGATAGGAGCTTTTCTTTGAAGTCATGGTTCTTCTTGGTCATGGGCATGATGATGGCCGGCTGTCTTCACAAGAGTGAGACGGCGAAGGCTCCATGGAGCCATGAGTTCGAAGTTAGGCAAGCCGCAAGGAGACCCGAAGTGCCGGCGCCAATATCCCCTGGTCCCGACCGTGGGCTACTTCGATTGCGCGCGGATCCTCCAGACGCCGAGGTTCTGGTCAATGGAGTCACCCAGGGTCTCGCCAGCGACTTCTTTGCGCCAGGATACCTGGAGCTCGAGCCCGGGCTGTACAGAATCGAGCTTCGGAAGGTCGGTTATGCGAGCTTTCGTTCGGAAATAGTGGTGTCTCCGGAAGTAATCGAGACTCTTCCAGTAAGACTACGAAAGCTACCGTCTCTCGAAAGGGATCGGGAGGATTTGGAGAGGATCCCTATTGACTCCGAAGGGCGTTAGTGAACGGGACTGGACCGGGAAAGGTCCATAACCCGAAATCCCAATTGACAGCTCGATTTCGAGCGCTAATCGGATATCCTTGAGCATTGAGCGCACCGTTTATGTAACCTTGGACGCTTCCGAGCGTCCTGGACCCACCGATGGCTGACTACCTCTTCATTTCGCAGAGCATGATTGATGGCTGGCTCATGGAGGGCAAGATCGACTTCTTGGGCGATATCATGACGATTCGAGGCGAGGACAAACGTTACAAGGTCGAGCCCGCGGTACGTTTCGTAAGGGTCGTGGGTGACGAGCCCGATTCGGAGGGCTTCGTAGCCAAGGTCAGGACGCTGAAGCAGGTGGCAAAGGATGGAGGAGAGCACTATCACGACTCGGTCATTTTCGGGGATGTAGCCTATGACGTTCAGAATGGATTCATCGCCACGGTTCATGCTCCGGAGGAGGACGATGCAGCACCGAAGGCACCTGCCCAACAGAGCTCACACGACGATCCGGAGCATCCAAAGAAAATGGGCGTCGTGGCCGTGAGCCCTCTCGCCGATGGCTCATCAACGGACTCGAAACAAGAGGAGCTTGCTGATGAGGCCACCGATCGGGAAATGGAGGAGGAGACTGATGAGGTTCTCCTTACTCGTTTCTTGCTGAAGAACCTGCGCTAGTTTCCCCCAGCCAGCCAACCCCCCACCTCCAGCATTTGCCGTTTTGGGGGCTGGAGACGATAATCACGTCTGACTCGATGGAACTGTTCGTTACAGGTATTTCGCATAGAACCGCGCCCATCGGCGTGCGCGAGCTTCTTGCGTTTCGGGGCGAAGAGATGGAGACGGCTCTTCGGGACCTGAAGCTAGTGTTCGGGATCGAGCAGGCAGTGCTCCTTTGTACCTGCAATCGCACCGAGGTTTACGGCTTGGTCGAGAAGGCGTCGAAAGCCGCTGTTTGCGTCGCCGATTGGCTGGGGCAACGTGCGGGACGCGACATCCGGGGATACCTGTATTCGAAGACTGGCGCCGAGGCCTTCACTCACCTGTTTCGGGTGGCCTCTAGTCTCGACTCGCTAGTGCTTGGTGAGCCCCAGATACTCGGGCAGGTCAAGGCCGCGTTCTCTCGATCTCGGCAGCACGGATTTGCTGGGCCGGGTATCGAGCGAGTCTTCAGCCAGGCTTTTCGAGTAGCCAAGAGAGTCCGTAGTGAGACCCACATAGGTAAGAACGCCGTCTCGGTTGCATTTGTCGGGGTGGAGCTGGCGAAAAGAGTCTTCGAGGATCTGAATGGACGATCCGTGATGCTGGTTGGCGCCGGCAAGATGTGTGAGCTTGCGGCTCGGCATTTACTCGATTCCGGTGTGGTTCGCTTCGTGGTGGCCAATCGCTCGGAGGGACGGGCCAGGGATCTGGCGGCCCAACTATCCGGAGAGGCCCTCTCCTTGGACCATGTTCCAAGGCTCCTCGAGGATGTGGACATAGTGATCTCGTCCACGGATGCTCCGGGCTTTCTCATCACTAGGGAGCAGGTGCTCGCAGCCGAGAAGCGTAGGCGCGGTCGTCCTCTATTCCTCATAGATCTCTCCGTCCCCAGGGACGTGGATCCCGCCGTGAGAAAGATCTCGAATGTGCATGCCTACGATGTCGACGATCTGGACAGGGTCGCGGGAGAGAATAGGAGGAACCGAGCAGCCGAGGCTGATCGAGCCGCTCTGATTTTGGATGAGGAGGTCGAAGGATTGTTGAGCTGCGAGCATTCGAGAGGGGTAGCGCCCGTCATTACATCGTTGCGCAGGCACGCCGCGCGAATCGCGGAGGCAGAGGTGGATAGGACCTGGTCTCGGCTCGCATCGATGGGAGTCATGCCCGAAGCGAGGGAAGGCTTGGAGGCAATGGCCCGTGCAATCGTAAACAAGCTGCTTCACGAACCTACACGAGTGATTCGAGAGTCCGCCGTCACGGATGGAGAGGATCTTTCCCGGACCGCGCGCGCCCTGTTTGGCCTCGAAGGAACGAAGGAAGCTCGAGACGCCCTCCCACACTCTAGCTCCTCGAGCGTCGTTGCCGTCAACGGGGAGCCCCCGTCTCGCAAGCAAGAGATGCCGTCGAGCAGGGTGGTATCGGAGAGTGACACTGGCTTTGCTCATGAGCCTCGCGAGGATGCGCGGCATGAGGGCGCCAAGGCTGGGGTCGAGCCTGGGGATGAAGGTTCGGGCGTTGCCGACATGGATGGACGGGGATCGGCATGGTGAGAATCGGCACGCGACGCAGCGTGCTGGCCCTGTGGCAGGCAAACTTCGTGAAGGCTCGTCTCGAGACACTGTGGCCAAAGCTTCGCGTAGAGATCGTGGAGGTGGTGACGACAGGGGACCGCATCGTTGATCGGCCCCTTGCCGCCATTGGAGGGAAGGCCCTTTTCGTAAAGGAGATTGAGGACAAGCTCTTGAGCGGCCAGGTGGATCTGGCGGTTCATTCCATGAAGGACGTGCCCGCCTCCTTGCCCGAAGGCTTGTCGCTTATTTGCACTCTCGAAAGAGAGGACCCCACAGATGCCTTCGTCGCCAGGGATCCCTCGGCGACCCCAAACATAAGGAGCCTTCCAGCCGGTGCCCGGCTTGGAACCGGCAGCGTTCGGAGGGCCTGTCAGCTCATGTCTCTACGGCCGGACCTGGTGATGGTGCCAATCCGAGGGAATGTGGATACCCGTCTTCGAAAGCTGGAGCAGGGAGACTTACATGGTCTCATACTTGCCACCGCGGGGCTCGAGAGGCTCGGGCTCTCGGGACGTATCACCCAGCGCCTCGATCCGGAGCAGTGTCTACCGGCTGTTGGCCAAGGTGCCATGGCTCTGGAAGGGCGCATGGAGGATGACAAGACCCGCGAGCTGGTCGAGGGGTTGGGCCATCGGGATTCCGCTGATTGTGTAGCGGCGGAACGTGCGTTTCTTTCTCGGATGGAAGGCGGATGCCATGTGCCGGTAGCGGCCCTGGCGAAGCTGGAGGCAGGTGAGCTATGGCTTCGGGGGCTCGTTGGCGAGCCCGATGGCTCTCGAATGATTTTTGCGAGCAAACGCATGCCAAGAGAAATGGCCCAGGCGCTTGGGTTGGCGGTGGCTCGCGAGGTGCTCGAGATGGGAGGAGAGGAAGTGCTGGCGAGTGCGCGGGGACGTCTTGCGGGGGACTGATGAGATGAAGGCCGGCGACGTGGAACTGAAGGGGCCGCTTCTCGGCAGGGTCGTGGCTCTGGTCCGTCCCGTTGAGCGTGCTGGACTCTGGAAGGAAGCTCTCCAGGCAGCGGGCGCGAAGGTCTTATTGGCTCCCGCCATAGCCATTGCCCCGCCCGAGGATAGTCGGCCGCTGGATGATGCCTTGGGGCGTCTTGCGGCAAGGCGGTCGTTCGATTGGCTGGTGTTCACCTCGGCGGCTGGTGTCGAGCATACTGTGAAGCGTTTCGTTTCGCTTGGTTTCGATTTGAAGCTGCTTTCGGCTTGCCGGCTTGCTGCCGTCGGAAAAGCCACGGCGAGGGAGCTGGTGCGTTTTGGTCTGCGGGCGCACAAGGTTCCTGACCGTCAGGACGCCGAGGGGCTCTTGGAGTCCTTCTCGAAAGAGGAGCTAGCCGAGACGTCGATCTTGATGCCCCGTGCCGCCGGAGGAAGGGAGGTCTTTCCCGATGGAGCAAGAGCAAGTGGGGCGATGGTGGAGGTGGTGGAAGCCTATCGAACGATTGAGACACCTTCGAAGCTTGGGCCGCTGAGGGAAGAGCTGGAGGCTGGGCGCATCGATGCCCTGGTCCTTGGTTCACCTTCCCAGGTGCGTTCCGTTTCCAGGGCGCTTGTAGACGGTCACCGACTCCTTCGAAGGGTACTCGTGGCCTGCATCGGTTCAACGACGGCGCATGCGGCCGAGGCCGCTGGAATGAAGCCCCATATCGCCGGCAGCCCCGAGCCAGAGGCAATGGTCGAGCTCTTGATTGCTCGGCTTTGCTGGGTGAGAGTAGACAATTGAATTGCTCCGAAGAATGGGCCTGAATGGCGGGGCCGATCACGGGCCGCCGTCCCATGGTGGCGTTTTCGAGTCTGCAAAGCAGCCGGTCAGCTTGGTCCCCTAGCCGATGACAAAGTGAGCGTGACCCGGCGGGCGGGGGCCCATGTCATCGCCGCATCTACCTTCGTGTCTTGGGCAAAGCTAGGGAGCAGGGAGAATTCGTCTGTTCTTCACACCGAGAACGGGCGGGCACCTTGGGGGAGGCAGAGCTGTCTTCTTCCCGCGAGGCGAGGATCACATGGAGGCCGACTGGAGCCCTTTTCGCCAAGGCTTTACGCAGACGAGGCAGGATGTGTCTCGCCATTCCCCGTAGCGCTGCTTGCCAAGAGGGATCCGAGACCTCCACGATCAGGAGGCCGTCTTCGACTCCGAGTAATCGGGTTCTCTTCCCGAGGTTCGCCCCTACCGATGTCGCCCAGGCTATCTCCAGAGCTCCCTTGTCATCTTCGATCGAGGACGCCATCGGTACGAGGCGATCGCCTATGCTGCAGAGCCCTCCTGTCCCTCTTGCGGGAGGCCTTGCCCCGCGCCTTTCGTCTCCAATGATTCCCCGCCGGCTCTTCACGGCAAGCACACTAGCATCCGTCGAAGGGGTTTCGAAGGTGCGCTTGGATCCCTTTGCGGCGGACCGTCTCGTAGATTCCTCCAAGACATCGCCCCATAGTACGCCTGTCCACGATCTCTTGGCACGCCTTCTCTCAACGGACTGTCAGAATTTGCTTGATTCCGACGTGGGTCTTGAGGCGTCCCTAGACAGGGGCCTTCATGTGGGGGCGGGCATTTCGAGGAGAGCTTGACAGCGTCTTGGATACTCAAGGACAATTCGAGCAAATTAGCTGAAGCGGGGCGATGAACCACCGGATTGGTTTGGCGTGCACTCTCGGTCTTAGGGAGGACCTTGTAATGATCCGAGCACTTCTCATCGCAGCGGCGATGCTCGTGCCGCTGAACGCGATGGGCAAAGGTGTCTTTCTAAACGGCGTGCGGATTGATGGCGTGAGAGATCAGGTCTTCGAGGACGCGACGGTGCGCATCGACTCGGATGGAAACGTTCGCATCGACGCGCCGCGCTATCACGTTACTGGTGGAGGAGCCTCCGCCAACGTGGAGAGCGTGAGCGAGGCAAAGAAGCCAGGCTCCACGGAACCTGCAAGTCTCTCTAGGCGCTACTTTCTCGTGACCCGCCAAGCAGAGACAGGAGCCGCGCAATATGATGTAGATGTCTACGTCAATGCCAGGTGGATTCGAAAGCTGCGAAGCTCGGAGGCTCAAGTAGTAGCCGAGATTACCGACTACCTGCGGCCTGGGAGAAATCGAGTCCTCCTGACTGCTCGAAAGTCCATGGACGGGGGAAGGAGATCCCGTTCTCCCGAGCATACCTTCAACATCGTGATTGGAGAGGGAGACAAGGGGGGCAATCGAGTGATGATCGACAGGCCCATGATTCAGTTCGAGCTTACGGCGGCACAGGTCGAGGACGTTTCACGCGAGTTCGATTTGGAAGCTAGATAAGGGGAGCCTTACATGTTCATCGCCGACCCCAACCTTACCCACATCGCCGCGACTCGCGGACAGGTCGTCTCGATCATCCAATCGTTGAATCACCCCCACGTCGGCGTTCCGGGCCACTCGACCCAGCCTGGCGAGGGCACGGTAGTCGGCATACGTAACCGCACCGGAACGTTCTCGGTGTTCGTGCACCTATACCTTCTCGAGTCCAAAGCCGCGGCTGTCTATGCCTTCGAGTCCAGTGAGTTCGATGTGGAGACATATCCCTCCGTGGAAAGTGAGGCCGTGGACTTCCTCGAGAGCATGGGGTTCATGGTCGATAACGTGAACTTTCGAAACCTCTCGCCCTTGCAGCAGGAGGAGCTGATGGGTCGGCTCCCGTGTTTCGATCCGAACCCGGGCGCTGTAGACACGGAAGAGGCAGGGGAGGCGGACGACTCCGGGGTGCTCGAGCTCGAGGAGGTGGAGGAGGCCGTTACCGCGCCCCTATCCACTCATGAAGAACCCGATGGATCCAGGGCCCGTGGGGCTCGATCCCAAGCAGAGGAGATAGAGGAGCTCGCTCCCCTCGAGGAACTCGAAACCCTTGAGTCTCCTGCTTCAGCCGATGCAAGCTCCGATGACGCCGTCTCCGTCGAATCCGCTTTGCGCGTGGCGAGATTGCTTGCATCCTTTTGATGTGGACGTAAGAAGATGAAACTATGAGTTCTCCTTATCGGAGAGCTGGAGAAGAATGGAAATGTCCCGCGATTTTCGCCATGCCCGGCAGAGGTTCCTTCTCGGTCTGATGCTTCCGTGCTCGATCCTTGTTCTACAGCTCGGCTGTACGCACACCCCCACGCAGGAAGACATTACGTATGCCCAGGTTAGATACGATCTCGGAGTGAGCGAGGCAGAGCAGGGCAACGTCCAGGCGGCCTTGCGCGAGCTTCAGACCGCCATTGATCGTCATCCGGACTTCGCCGAGGCGCATAACGCGATGGGCCTCTTGCTGCATGTGTCCATGGGACGCCACGACAAGGCCGAGGCGGCATATCTCGAGGCCTTGAGGGTCAGACCGGACTTTTCCGAGGTTCACAACAATCTTGGTGCTCTCTACATAGACATGGGACGTTACGAAGACGCCGAGAGGCATTTGCGAGCCGCTTTGGAAGATGTGGTGTACTCGACCCCATACCTCGCACAAGGCAACCTGGGCTGGTCTCTCTACCTGCAGGGTAGGCACGAGGAGGCAGTGACACAGCTTCGGTCGGCGGTGATCGTGCAGCCTCTCTTCTGCCAGGGCCACCGAAACCTCGGACGAATCTACCGCGAGATTGGACGTCATGCCGACGCGCGTGCCGCCTTCAAGCAGTTCAAGGAGCATTGTCCCGAAGACGCCGAGGCTCAGTACGAGTGGGGCCGGATTGCCTTTGAGGAGGGCAGGACGGAAGAGGCCCGGGAAGCCTTCGAGGCCTGCTTCCGCCTTTCCCCGAGGAGCACCCTGGGCGATGCATGTAATCGCCATCTCGAGGTAATGGCGGATGAGAGGGAGGTTTCTTGGGGGAGCGAGGGATGAGCTTTTGGAGTCAGCTCGCGCAGGAGCGTGAGTTGCGAGGCGTCTCCTTGCAAGAGGTCGCCGAGCGGACCAAGATCTCTCGTGCCACCTTGGAGCTGATGGAAGCTGGAGATCCGGACCATCTTCCCGCCAGGGTCTATCTTCTGGGGTACCTGCGGTCCTACGCCGAGGCGGTCGGTCTGGATGCGGCAGACGTCGTTTTGCGCTACGAGGAGCAAGCTCTCCGTTGCGGTGAGAATGGCGAGTCCACCTCCGACGACGAGTCTTGTGAGCCAAACAAGAAGAAGCTGCCGCCATTGCTATGGGTAGCTATTGGTGTACTGCTTACCGCCGGTGCCGCGTTGGTGCTCCTTTTGTCCGGAAGCTGATCCCGCAACATGGCCTTGAGGAGCATGCATGCGGTGGTGGTTCGGGTGAGCGACTACGGCGAGGGGCATCGCATCGTGGATCTATTGACTAGGAACGAGGGGCTGCAGAAAGCATTTGCGCCAGGCGCTCGCAGCAGCAAGCGTCGCTTTGCGGGGATCCTCGAAGCCGGCAATCGATTGTCCGTCGTCCTGGAGAAGACACCGAGGCGTTCCCTTTGCAGCTTGAAGGAAGCATCGCTGAGCGGTGGGGCACAAACAGGAATTCGTTCGAATCTCTCTGCCATGCTTCAAGCGGGCTGGATGTTGGACCTCTGCCGTTCCTTGGTAAGGGATGAGCAGCCACATTCCGATCTCTTCGACCTCTTGACCCAAGGGCTGGATTCACTCGACACGGGTGCTCTGCCTGGCTGGGGACTCGTTGCCTTCGAGATGGCCGCCCTTTCCGCTTTTGGTGTAATGCCTCGCTTCGATGCCTGCTGTCGTTGCGAGCGCGAACCCCGGTCGGAATCATCGAGGTTCTCTCCGGGCGCCGGGGGGCTCCTTTGCCCCGTATGTGCGCCTGCCTGGGGACCCGGAGATCTGGCCCTGTCCAGGGCGACTCTTCGGATCCTGCGAACTCTTGCCGAGCTTGGCTGTGGACCAGACGTCCTCGTCCATGCCGCTGACTTTCCGGATGCGCCCGAGCACATAGCGGAGGCTAGAACAGCTCTCTTGCGATGCACGGAACATGTTTTGGACAGGCCTCTGAAGAGCCGTGCCCTGCTTGACCGTTTGGAACAGGCAGACTGAAGGTCGGACGCTCTTCCATTAGACCTTCGTTGGCGCAGCCCCATAGCATTCCGATCTCTGGAAGCCAGTCGGCTAGCCAGCTCGTTGGCGGTATAGAGCGGGATCGACGGCGGCAGCCATGGCTTCGATGTCAAGGGAGCGACTGAGAAACTCCCGGATGCTGGTTGCTGCCGGCAAGGGATCCGTAATCATCGCGTTGTAGTCGAGATCCAGATAGCAAAGGTTGGCTGCCTGCTCCATCCAACCCTGGATGCGCTTTAGGTGCTCGCGAAAGAGCCCGGCCATCTCATCGTCGCTTGTCGGATCCTGTTCCGCCTGTCGCCGAACGAGCATTCTCCTTTGCGATGCAAGGATCTCATCCATGTTGCGATGCATGAGGAGCACTTTGTAGGTATGTGCGCTCGGCAGATGCGTAAGCAGGGCGGTGATGACCTTCACGGCCTTGCCCTTGGCATCGAAGAGCCAGGCAGTATCCCCCTTGGCGAGATCCTTGACCCTATCGAACTCATGGTAGCCTTTGGGGTTGTCCTCGTCGGGTTGTCGAAGATTATCGGTCAGTAGCGGCAGGCCGCCTTGCTCGAGCATCCGCATCACCATGGAGGTTCCCGACCGTGGCAGACCGGAGACGATGATGATTGCCTGATCCTGGTGCTCTTCGATTCGTCTACAAGAAACCATCGAGACCGGTTCCTTTCTACCCACGATGCCCATGAGGCTTCTTGGCGTCAGCCGGTCCGGCCAACTTGGTCGCCCTATACCTTTGCAAAATACCATCCCCCGGTGATGGTGTTATTCGTGGCGGGCTGATAGCCGTGCTCCTAGCCGGACGGCCGTGCTGGGTGCCCCTGTTTGCATGGCCAAGCGGTCGCCATGCTGGGTAATGCTCTTGTTTGTTTCGGTGGATCGGTTGCGGCATGTGTGGCAGCGTGTCGGCAATCGGTTGGATTGAAGGAAAGATCGATGTCACAGAAGCGTACCCACACCTTCGATGGTTTCAAGCGGAGCATGGCTTCTTGCGGCCTGAAATGGACGCGGCAGAGGGAGATTATCGCGCGGGTGTTCTTCGAGGCCGAGGCACATTTGAAGGTCGACGAGATTCTTCAGCGCGCACGCAAGGAGGATCCTCGCGTTAGTCAGGCTACGGTCTACCGAACCCTCAAGCTTCTGAAGGAATGTGGCTTGGCCGAAGAGAGACGTTTTGGTGAGGGCCAGGCCCTCTACGAGCCCAGCACCGATGGAGGTCTCCACCACGATCATCTCATTTGCACGGCTTGCCATGCGATCGTCGAGTTCGTCCAACCTCGAATCGAGACCTTGCAGGATCGTGTGGCCAGGGAACATGGGTTCGTAGTCACCCACCACAAGCTGGAACTCTATGGCCTATGTGCTGGGTGCAGGGACGTGAAACGAGAGGCTCAAGCGCCCAGTGGCTCGTGATTGTCCTGCTTCCCGTTCCTCTTTGGGCCGCGGGCTGTCGACCGCTTCAGGCGTCTTGCTTCCCGCACGTGGACCTTTTTGATCCGACGCGCCAATGTCTTCTCGGAAAGAGGCCGCCCGGGAAGAGGATCCTGCTCCTCGTGATGCTCCGGAAAGGAGCCGGGGTCTATCCCGAGATCGAAAAGAGTAATCTCCCTGGCGCCGCGTTCTCCTACTCTGATCGGCATTACCGAGGCTCCGATGCCGGCTCCCACGTAGACGGCCCCGAGCTTCCTGCTCGGCGAAGCGCGGTTCCCATAGAGCCCATGCACGTAGCGATGACCGCCCAGTCGGCCTAGGGCGAGCTCATGAACCCTGGCCCAAGTTATCTGCCCGCCATGGGTATGTCCGGAAAGCACCAAGGGTACTCCAGACTCCCAAAGGCCTTCAGCTTCCTCGGCAATATGAGACAGGCCCAGGGTTGGAAGGTCTCGGCGCAGGCCTCTCACCGCTCGTCTCATGTCGGCGTAGCCTGTATAGGAGTCGGCCAGGCCCACCACTTGGAGTCGGTCGTGGCCAACGGCAATGCTGGTATGGGAGTTCTCGAGCACCTCCGCACCCGCGCGAGCTAGAGACTTTTTGACCTCGTCGGCTCCGGACCAATGGTCGTGATTGCCCAGAACGGCGAACACGGGTGCCGAAAAAGCGCTTACCAGAGACTCGAGAGCGTCCAGGTAGCTCTGCGTATGGCAGACGAAGTCGCCTGTGATGGCGATGATGTCGGGATGGGCCCCATTGGTGAGCTGGACCGCCTTTTCCTGAACGTACATGGGGGTAACTCGGCCAACATGCAGATCAGTTAGATGCGCCACCCTGATGGGGCGGTGCATCTGGGAGGAATGGAGGGCGGGGCCAGCAAATCGCCTGACCGTTATGCGGCTAATCTCGTCGCGCGTTTCCATGAGCAGATGCTGGAACATTACTGAGCGA
>SKWY01000215.1 GCA_007128675.1 Deltaproteobacteria bacterium
CAAGAGAGTAATCAGGTTTGCTTTCGAGCTAGCAAGAGAACGGGCGGAGCAAAGTTCGGACGGCGCATCAAGAAGCGTCACATGCATACTGAAGGACAACCTGCTTCGAGGCTGTCAGCTCTTTGGCAAGGTCTTCAGGGAGGTTGGAGAAGATTATCCGGGAATCGAAAAGAAGCACGCCATCGTCGATGCCTTTGCTCAGGGACTCATCTCTCACCCCGAGACCTATGACGTATGCGTGACTACGAACATGTTCGGCGACATCCTTACGGATCTCGCCAGTGTTCTCCAGGGAGGGATGGGGCTTGCGGTGGGCTGTAACATAGGCGCTCGACATGGCATGTTCGAGCCCATTCACGGTTCCGCGCCAGAGCTCGCCGGAAAGGATATGGCCAACCCCATGGCAATGATCCTGGCCGTCCGCGAAGGCCTTGAGTGGGTGTCGAGACAGCAAGGCATTCCTGCCCTTTCAAGGGCATCCGACATGATAGAGGAGGCCACTCGCGCCGTCCTCGAAAGAGGGTCGCCCTTGACCTTTGACCTGGTGGGAAGAGGCCGGGCAGCCACTATGTCAGCTGTCGGCGATGCCGTCGCAAGAGAACTCGAGAGTCGTCTCGACGAAGCAAGCTTCGACTGAAACCCAAGAAAGTCCGGAGTCGAGCTAGTCCGAGTAGGTCAGCTCAAACGTCGGGTTGCATAACCGACCATCTGTTGGTCCCAGTTATTCAGGCCACCTGTGAACAGTGGACACTCCTGACAGGAAAACGAGGCCCAACCACGCTTGACTGCGAGGTTCAGGCAGTTTTCGTACTCGGGGCAGAAGAGGTTTCTAACATCTTCTGGCACGGTCCGAGACTCGGCATTCAAGACCGACGGTAGTGGTACAGGATTTGCCTTGGGCTGTTTCATGGGGAGTCACCTTCCTTGGCCTTCGCACCGACCTCTGGGTACGTCCCCCTCCGGGAGAGCGCCGAATACTAGACACTACTCCTACCCCATGTCAAGACGACGACCCTCGCACGGTGCAACGCTCGACGTCTCACGCCAGAGGAAGACCGGGACGTAGACGTGGACGACGACCCACAAACGCTAGCTCCCCCCCCTGGCCCTTTCGGAAATCGCGAAGAACCTGGGCCTCCCCGAGGCTGAACGATCCTGCCTTCGCGCAGGCGACTTATTCACAGGCTGGGTCGATCCGCCAAGCTAGCCAGGAACCATCGATATCAGGGGGCCCCTTCATCCAATACATCGAGAATTCCTTGTCCGTACGAGGAAACGAGGATGTCATCCTTGCCGAGAATACCCCGAAGCTCGGCGATTGTACGAGGTGACTCGCTCGCAATGAGCCTCAAGACCTCGTTTCGCAGGACCATATGTCCTGCGATGCCCTTCTCCGCCGCCATCCGGTTTCGCCAGGCACGAAGACGTTCGAAACGTTTCGTTGCGACCGATCCGAGCTCCTTTCCAGAACGTCCGCCAGAGCCTCGAGGACCGCCCCGTTTCAGCGGCGGGGGGGTTCTATCCTTAAGACCCCTCGTCACTGCCTCCAACAGCTGATCACCGAAACGCTGGATCGTGGTTTCCGGAACACCTTTGACCTTGGAAAGCGCCGTCCGATCGCGGGGACGCAGAGTGGCAATGCCCATGATGGCATCGTTGCCCAATACTCTGAAAGGAGGTTTATTGAGCCTCTTGGCTCTTGTCTCGCGGGCAAGATACAGGGCTCTCACAATCGATCGGCCGGTGGGATCTAGGTCACGAAAACCCTTTATCTTTCTGTATCCTTCCGGATCGAATACACGCGGACGTGGTTCGGAGGCCGCTAGGCGCGCAAAGCCGGCTCGTGCCTCCACGAGCCTGCCCTGTTCCTCGAGCATGGCCCCAAGCCGGGCCCGAAGGGGCAATAGATAACGGGTGTCCGCCACGGCATAGTCCATCTGTCTCGAGGTGAGCGGCCTCCTGCCCCAATCCGAACGCTGTTGGCCCTTGGGTAGCCTTACGCCAAAGAACTGCTCCACCAGGGAAGCGTAACCGGCTTGGCCCATACCAAGCAGCATCGCCGCAATCTGAGTATCGAAAATGGAAGCAAAGCGGAACGAGAAGTCCCTCTTCAATGAGAGGACATCGAACTCACCGGCGTGAAAGACCACCTCTGTTCTCTCGTCTGAAAAGAAGGATCCTAGGGGCTCGGGGTGCACTGCAAGCGGATCAACTACCCAGTCGGCTTCTTCGGTAGAGATCTGAATCAGACACACCCGTTCATGGTAGGCATGAAAGGAGTTGGCCTCTGTGTCGACCCCCACTCGTTGAACCCCTCTTAGGGCTAGCAACAAGTCGCTTAGGGCCTCCTCACTCTGGACCAAGTGCAGCCGTCTTGAATGATCGAGGTGACTCCTCGAGGTCACGCTCCCTCCAAGAACGGGGGAGGTCCAGGGACCTCGCGCGCCAAATGTCGAGCCAGTCTACCAGCCACGAAGGCATTCGACTCCAACACGCCCAGGTTCACACTGATTGCCGCCGTTCCGATTTCATTCTGAACCGCCTGGAGCAAATACGGAGTGAGCGCCTTTCCGCAGACACCTTCCTCGGCCGCCCTGGTATTGGCTCGCTCAATCACGCCTTCGACTTCCTTCCGGCACAGGGCAGCGGCTTGTGGAACCTGGCAAACGTACAAGACCCCACCTTTCCGCTCGAGCGCTCGTTGCGCCACAAAGACCCGAGCCGCAGAGGCCTCGTCATCCACGGTGTGGTCCAAATGAATGCCCGTATCATTATAGAAAAAACCAGGAAGCTCTCGTGCGCCCATCCCTACAACGGGCACCGCGAGGGTCTCCAAACGCTCCAAAGTCGCCTCCAGATCGCATATGGCCTTGGGCCCCGCGCAGACCACGGCCACCGGCGCCTGCGACAAGATGGTCAAATCGGCGCTCTCGTCCCTGTGGGGTGCTCTATGAACACCTCCGATGCCTCCAGTGACTATCACGCGAACTCCCACCCTCGAGGCAATCCAAGCGGTAGCTCCGAGGGTAGTTCCGCCAGTCCACCGCTGTGCGATGGCAAATGCCAAGTCGCGCACACCAACCTTGTGAGGCGAAGCACTTGGATCGCCCAGAGCGCGTAGCTCATCATCGCTAAGGCCAATCTTTATCTTGCCCTCGAGTACACCGACTGTACCGAACACGGCATTGGCATTTCGTGCCGCGCGCGCCGCACGCCAAATCGACTGGGTATTGTGCGGTGCAGGCAAACCATGAGTCACGATCGCGGACTCGAGACAAACTACTGGCTGGCCCTCCGCCAGAGCCTCGCGAACCTCGGGGGCAAGTAGAATGGGGGCTCTAATGGGAATACTCATGGATGCCCCTACAGTAGAAACCTTCCTGACATCATTCGATTAGCCTGTGAGAATAACAAAGGACTCAAGGGACCAGAAGAGCTTTTTGGCGCGGTGTTCAAGACTTTGTGTCCATTCGTTTCGGAACGGAAATCCCATAGAACTTCAGCTTTCGGTCCAGGGTGGGACGGCTAATACCCAACCGATGGGCTGCGCCGATCTTCTTTCCCTCCTCCTCCAATGCTTGCGTGATGGCGGCCGCCTCCAAAGCTGCTATCTTCTCGGCCAAGGTCTTATCTCCCTCGGCAATGCCTTCCAAGATCCCCCGTCCCGGCAGTTGAGCTGCCTCAATGATGCTGCCCGGCTCTTCTAGAAGAGTGAGACGTTCCACGAGGTTCTTAAGCTCTCGAACGTTTCCCGGCCATTGATGAGCTTCCGCGGCGCGCCGAGCCTGCGCCGAAAGAACAATTGGGGAATTCTTGCCGAGGGCAGAAGCAGCCATCTCGGCGAAATACGAGAACAACAACGAGACATCCTCGCTCCGTTGACGAAGCGGAGGAACCTTTACCGAAACGGAGCCTGATCCAAGAAGATCGCGTGCCCGTACCTTTCCACCTTCCGATCTCGTGGATCCGACAAACCTCACATCCACGGGCACTTGTCGAGTCCCCCCCATTCGGACGAGCATGCCAGTTCGATGGATGGCCCTGAGGTTTGCAAGCAAGACATCGGGCAGCCAATCGACATCTTCCAAGTATAGAGTTCCGCCATGGGCTGTCTCGACTACTCCTGTGCGACCGTAGAGGCCGCCTGGACCCTTCTCCTCGCCAAACAATAGTGCCTCGATATCCATCTCGAAAGCTCTACCGCACTGTAAGAGACGCAGGGGGCCCTCGGCTCGCGGGGAATGTTCGTGGATGTAACGAGCGATTAGGGCCCGGCCACTTCCAAGCTCACCTGAGAGCAAGACGCACCTTCTCCCCCGGGCAGCCCTTCTCGCATCATCTAGCAGCCTTCGAAGACTCGGTCCATCACCCACGACCAATGCCTCGCCGGGCGTACCACCCCGAACCAGAAAAGCTCGTTCGGCCTCGAGTCGCTCCGCTGCCTTTATTCTTAGCAGCTCCATGCCCAGAATCGCACCAGCCGCTCTGGCAGCGGCAAGAGCCCTCCTCTCCCAGGGAGCATCGACATTCGAGTCCCTCCGTCTCTCCAGAACGATCATTCCAAGCGGCTTGGAAGGCCCAATAATGGGGGCGGACATCAGCACGGACGCGCCTGAAGAGCCGATCTGCTGGGGCCCGAGACGTATCTCGAGCGGCGGGTTCTCTTGAACCAACGAAACACCGGAATCCAGCACCCGCTCTATAAGGGAGAGTTCCACCACCATCTCCTCGGTTCCAGCCACCGCCGCTGGAGAGACCCTTCGTTGGCCATCGTCAACGAGAAGCAAGACCCCCTTGTCGGCTTCGAAAAAAGAGGCAACCTCCGCCAATCCAGAGGTGAGTAGCCCCGCCATGTCAACCCGAGGCGAAAGGCGCGCCGCAAGTCGTGCACCCATCACTCCCGCATCGGCCTCCATCGCCCCATCGATCCCGCCCTCGTTGGCTGCGGCTCTAGACATCTCGACCTGCACGAGCCCATCCGCATTCTTTCGACTTACGATTACTACGCCCCCAGTGTGACGAGAATGCAACAGGTCCAGACTCGGCTCGAAGACGAGGACCGTCTCTCCAACCCGCAAATAGTCGCCCGGAGCGATTCGAGACAAGCCGTCGATACGAGTGCCGTTATGAAAAGTTCCGTTTCGACTACCCAGATCATCCACCGCTATCCCGCCATCCTCCAGGAACACGATGCGAGCATGCCTACGGCTCATTCGCCCATCTTGGATACGCACTTTACAATCAGAAGCCCTGCCAATGAGGATATCCTCATCAAACTCGTAACGTGTCCCGATCTGGGAACCTGTGACTATCAGTAGAACAGCCATATGCAACTCAAGAACCTAGGTCAAAACTGATAACGCAAGCCAGCGGTAGCCTGCAGTAAACTACCACCAAATGAATAGTCGATAATGCCGTCACTGCCCTTGTCCACGGCCCGCTCTCTCATCGCAACTAAATGAAGTGCGGCATCAAAGCCCAGGGGCTCCGGAAAAACCTCCAAAGGAGCGTCAATCCAATATCCGAAACCCAGTGAAAAATGATGGCTCGACGAATCGAGATAGTTTGTTCTTCCAACTTGATTCGGAACTGGTGTAGGCCAAAACCGATATCCCGCTCTCAAAGCAAGACTGTCAACCGGTCGAAATTCGACACCGAACTTCGGCATCAAATTGTCCTGAAATCCAGGTGAAAGAGGAAGGCAATGTCGCTCTCCATCGTCATCGAACACCTCCAAGTCGCTACATAGATCAAATGCGTCTCCAAGACCGAGGCCTTCCAGAACTACTCCACTCGTGTCTAGAGTCACAACTGTCTGGGGGCTCGGAGCACGGGACCACACCCCATAAGTCAAGTCCATCGTGACCAATAATGGCAGCCTTGGAACCTCGTACCCAAGACCAACCGTCAGTTCATGAGGAGACCATACACCGACGCCTTCGAGAAATAGGTCGAGAACTCCGATATCCTGCATGTGCAGCCTAGCCGGCATGACATAATCTAAACCGATTTCTCCTCTATAAGAGATTCCCAGAGTGAAACCCTTTATTGGACCAAGAGCAACACCGGCAACCCAAGCACTCTTGGAAACAAGCTCCACAAGCATCGTTCGCTCTCTAACCCTACGTGTGAACAGATCCACCTCGATGTCCGCGCCACCAATGAAGTTAGCGAGGGTCTGAATGCCCAACCCAACTGAAACACCTTCGAAAGGACGAAAGGACGCCGCCGAAATCAGGGCAAGCTTACGGGACGAGTTCTGATGAATGGGGAAATGTGGATTTGCCGTATCGATTGACTGGACACGCACGATATATCGCTGTGGCAGTGACAATGCGAATCCCAGCGAAAGCCGGCCAGCCAAGCGCCCCCCCAGAGGCAGAACGAACCCGAGGTTCCAGTGAAGCAGATCCTCCGGGGGTATAGGGGCAAGGTCCTCGGCCACGGCAGCATCGCCCGAGTCGACCCAAGTATTGAACGTGACTAGCTGCAGACCTAACATGAGCGATGCGCGGTCTGAGCGTGCAAGCAAGGCCGGGTTGTAGAAAGACGCGGATGCATCGCTGGCGGAGGCTGCCTGGGCATCACCCATCGCAATGCCCCTGGCGTTGTAGCCATAAATGGATAACGGACTGGCAGCAGACTCGCCTGGTTCAACAGTCAGACCCAACGTGAATCCGAGACAACACACACGTAAGAGGGCACGCAAGAGCGTATACCTTTCG
>SKWY01000058.1 GCA_007128675.1 Deltaproteobacteria bacterium
AGCAGCGCCTTCCTGGAGTCGGTAGTGGCGGATACGCCTCGACCGGCCCCTGCCGTGCACGAGGAAAGCGAGCTTGTGTGCGAACTGGAGCAGACCCCCGAGGTGGATCTAGATGGAGGATTGGTCGCCGCTGTCGGGGAGATGCTTCGGATGCAAAGAGGAGATGCCGCCGGCTCTTTGGCGGCAAGGCTGCGTGAGAGAGGAGTCGACTCGACGGTGTGTGCCTTTCTCGAGGATGATTTGAGAGAGGCCGCCGACGCCTTGGCCGATGCCGAGCTCTTCTTCCAGGAGACGTTGGACTCCCTGGAGGCGCCTTCTCCCTCCCCCCGCGTCTTGATGGAGCGTGCCTCGGATGCGGGTGTGCTCGAGAGGGTCGATCATCTGCACAACGTGCTATCGAATATGAGACGACGGCTGGTGCAAGTGGCGGCCGGGATTCGCCACGTCGAGGGGAAGAGAAAGTAGGCTTCCACCAAGGGCTGCCTCGCTGGGCGCCACGAGAGGACCGTGGCCCTTACCAGCGGCCACCACCTCTTTCGGGCTCTTGCGTCTGCTGGGAGGGAGAGCCGAGGCGTGATAGTCGCGCGCGTACTGGGCCAAGGTCGATCACGCTCATGGCGGCTACTGGCGTTTGCTGCTCGTCCTTGGAAAACCAAAGATGCAGCTCTCGTTCAATGCTGGGGCGGTCCATCCTCTTGGCGGTTCCCGATAGGCGTAGGGTCTCGAACCCTCCAGCGGGAGTCCGCACGAACTCCTCGGCCTCGACCGATCCAGATACTCGCCAAACACGCCGGTTGGCGTAGACGTCGAGACACAGCTCGTCTCCGACGGAAAGATTGATGGTTCGAAGGTAGTAGACGACGGTGAGGATATCGAGGGGGGTGTCGGTTACCGGATAGCGAACTCTTCGCTCTCTTTGGCCAATACCGAACCTGACGTCGACCTCGTTTCTTCCCTTGGGAAAAAGGACCTCCGCCCACTTTCTGACGCCGTCCTCCGTCGAGTCCTCCCTGTATCGTATGGGACGAAGCCCTTCGGTGTCGGTGAATGTCCTCGCGCGGCCCTCGACTTCTCGAATGCTCGCAAAAAAAGTGTTCGTACGGGTAGAGGCGCTGAAAGACGACCCTCCTCCCGTTGGTGGATCGACGGTGAGAGTCAAGGTTCCTGCTCGCATGCCCATTATGTCGAGGTCGTAGAGCAATGTCTCTCCGGGGACGAAAGGATGCTCACCGGCTGGCGGAGCAGGCTGTCCACAGGGCGCGACGGGGCTTCTCCTCGGCCCTCGTTCTCGGGGCCCGGTTGTCGACTTCGTTTCGGTCGAGCCTCTCGGCTCGATAGCTCCTTCCCTCACTTTGAGCGATGCTGGGCTATCGGAGCGAAGGAACGAGCGCCTTATGCGATCCGGCACGCGGCGCTGCTCCTCGGTTGTCTCGGCTTTTTTGTCCCCCGAGTCCTTGGTGGACTCATCGGAGTCGGCCGAGGAGACGTCCTCGTCATCAAGCGTGGCTGATTCCTCTGCCGCCTCATCGTTCTGTGCCGCCGGCGAAGCTTCGCCCCGAGCCGTCTTTTCCTCGGCGGCTGTCCTTGTCGTGACCGAAGCCGCTAGGAGCAGGGCAAGAATGAGTGCGAGGCGAATCATGACTCCTCCTCTTCATTGATGGGCATAACGGTTGGAGCTTGCCACGTTTGGTGTGCCGACCGGGAAAGAAACGGGTCCGCCAGTACCGGCTGGTGGGCTCTCGTCGCCATGACAGAGCGGAAACGGACAGTCCAAGAGAGTCTTGTTCCTTGGCGGCATCATGGCTGGTGGCTCATTCCCGATGGAGGTGAATAGTCCAGCAGATCCGCACGCAGAGAGCCTAGAGCAAGATCGGCACGAAGGGCCACCGGTATGTGATGATCGTCGTTGGTCATCCAGACCTCTATGTCGCGTTTGGCGGCCGCTTGTCCCTCGAAGTATGTCTTGAGGCGTACTAACTTGGCTTCCATCCGGCCAGAGCTGGTGCGTACTCTGTCGAGGCCTATGACGGTAGCGACGAGGTCCCAGGCCTTTCGGCCCGTGAATATCCTCACCCGTTCCACGTCCCCCACGTTGAGGGGCCTGTCTCTTAGCCAGAAGATTGCCGAGGCGATGTCGTGGCGAGCAGGGCCTGTATCATAGGTCTCCTGCTCGGCGGGCTCGCCGGGGGTCTCCCTGATGACCACCGCCTTGTTGCCGCGAGGATCGAGACGAACACGAGTTACGCGAAGTCCACCGCGTTCCTCGCTGTCACGGTCGAAGCCGAGCGTCCGTTCCTCCCTTGGCAAGTAGTGGGTGACGAAGTGGGTGTCGAGGCTGTAGAGGCGCCCCACCAGGCGTGTCGTACTGGCATCGAGGGTGATGGGCCATACTTCGCCAAGGTTTCCTCTTCGGTCCTTGCCAACCTCAACGGTGGCTCTCGCCGTCTCTATGAAGCCATAGCGCACTCTATACGTGAGAGTCTCGCCTGGGCCAAAAACCGACTCGATCATCTCTGGGCTGCCTCCGGCGGAGCCTTCGGCTCCCTCAAATGGTAGTAGGGCGGCTAGAAGCATTAGCGAAGCCGCCGGCGGGGCCATTTTCCTCCAATGTCGAAGCTGTCCATTTCGTCTGCTTTTCATTGCGTGTCCCAGGACTGTCCATTCGACGAGAGACTGGTCGGCTCGATTCAACCCCGCCCCGTCACGATATCATCCATGCTGGGGGGAAGCTCGAAGCCATCTCGAGGGTCTCCTCCCGTTTCCTCGTGGGAGGGAGTGGCACGTGTGCGGCTTTGAGCTGTCGGCCGCACGCCAACTGGGACACTCCTCCCCGTCCCCAGGAACCACGTCCACCTTGCCGCATGATCCTCCCTTTCCTTTCGCAAGGGCGGCCCGCTCCAAGGGCCTGACGAACAAGATTCTCTCTTGGCCAACGCGGAGAGTTGCCCTGGCCTTGGAAACAGAAGGGCCTCTCGCGATGGGACCGCATGCCTCGAACGCGTTGCCTCTAGAGCCGAGAATGGCCAGCAATCGGCCCCCAGGGCCGCGGCGCTCATAGGGACGCGAGGAGTTCTGGCTCGAGCCCGTCTAGTGGTGAAGAGGCACGGGAGCCTTTCGACCGTACCTCCCGGTGCCGGCAGCAATCCCCTGACTCTGTTTGAGGCCTTCTCGAAGGCCGAGGGATCGTCGAGCCCCGGGTAGAAGCCGAGGCGACGATCCCTCCATACAGGCTAGTCAGCTCATGTTGTCGGAGGGTTGGGGATGAAGCCTTCCTTCATCATGCACTGAACCAGGTCTCTGGACTGCTTGATGATCTCGGTGGCCGTCTTCATCAGCTCTTCCTTCGTGGCGGTGACCCGGGCAACATCCTGCTCGATTGCCTTTAGGGCCACGGCGACCGCCTCTCGCGGGAAGACCTCCCAGTCGTCCATCGTTGGGATGAGATAGTCCTCGCGTAGGCCACGATCCTCGGCGACCTTGGCAAGCTCGAGAGCGGCGGCGATGCACATCTCGTCCGTGATGGTTCGAGCGTTGACGTCAAGGGCGCCCCTGAAGATGCCGGGGAAGCCGAGGGAGTTGTTCACCTGGTTGGGGAAGTCGCTTCGTCCGGTGGCGACTACCCGGGCTCCCGCCTCCAGGGCCTCCCAGGGCCACATCTCCGGGATGGGATTGGCGCATACGAAGACCACCGCGCCCTTGGCCATGCTCTCCACCCACTCGGGCTTGATGACGTCGGGGCCGGGCGTGGACAGTGCGATGAGGACGTCGGCGCCCTTCATTGCATCGGGAATGTCTCCTCGTATGTCATCCTTGTTGGAGATCTCGCACATGTGCCACTTCTCCTTGAAGGAATCCTTGAGCTCGGTGCGGCCCTTGTGCAGGGTTCCCTTTGAGTCGCACATGACGATGTTCTCGGCTGTGACTCCGCCCTTGATGCATACGCGCGCGATGGCGATGTTCGATGCGCCGGCGCCAACCATTGCTACCTTCACCTTGTCGATTGGCTTGCCCACGAACTTGAGCGCGTTTACGAGGCCGGCGTAGGTGACCGCGGCGGTGCCTTGCTGATCATCGTGCCAAACGGGGACGCTCATCTCCTCTCTTAGTGTGTCGAGTATGCGGAAGCACTTGGGCTGGGCTATGTCCTCGAGGTTGAACCCGCCGAACGACGGCTCGAGGAGCTTTGCAGTTCGAATGAACTCATCGGGATCCTTGGTGTTCAGCGCTATAGGCACCGCGTCCACGCCGCCAAGATACTTGAATAGGAGACCCTTGCCCTCCATGACGGGCATCGAGGCTTCTGGCCCTATGTCTCCCAGTCCCAGGACCCTCGTTCCATCGGTCAAGACGCAAATGGTGTTCGCGCGGTTGGTGTGTACAAAGGACTTCTCGGGGTTCTTGTGGATGTCCTTGCAGGGCGCGGCCACGCCCGGCGTGTACCAGAGGGCGAAATCGTCGAAGTCGCGAATGCAGCACTTGGGAACTGTTTGATACTTGCCCTTGTAGAAATCGTGCAGGACCATGGCATCGTGAAACGGTTTCTCGGCCTTGGTCTTGAGCTGTTCTATCTCCTGCGGCGTAAGCTTCTTCACGGGTTGCCTCCGGTTTGAGGGGTGTTTTTGGTATTGGGGAGTTGCTGGCCTGTAGGCCTAAGCGCGGCGAAGGTTCTTGCAAGCTCCCGGACACAATCCATGGGACCATGTCCGGGCGGATGAGACTTCCATTATGAGAAGTGTTCTTGCCTATGCCGCCTTGGCGGAGGCCTCGGCCGGGGCGGCGGGCGGTTTGACGACCAGGATCACGAAAGCTGCAATGATGCATAGGCCACCCGTGATCGCGAAGGCGAGGTTATAGCTGCCGAGCACCTCTCTGACCTGGGGCGCGAGGATGTTCGCAAGAAGCCCGCCGACGCCGTAGGCCAGGAAGACGAGGCCATACTTAAGGCCCACGTTCGAGGTGCCATAGAAGTCGGCCGTGACCGCTGGATAGAGGGCGAGGTAGCCTCCGAAGGTAGCACCCACGATCGCTATGCCGAGCCAGAAGTACAATGGAATCGTCGGGATCATGAAGTACCCGAGGATCGCCAGGCCGTTTAGCAGGTACATGATGAACAGGGTCTTCACTCTCCCAATGCTGTCGGAGACCTTGCCCCAGAAGATGCGGCCAAAAGCGTTGAATATTGCCAAGACGCTTACTCCCAGGGCTGCCTGAGCCGCCGTGTAGCCTGCTAGCTCCTGGGCGATTGGCGAGGTCTGGCCGATGATCATGAGGCCGGCTCCGCAGCCGGCCAGGTAGAGTAGCCAGATGACCCAGAACTGGCTTGTGCCGAGCATTCCGGTCACGGTGAAGTCTGCGCCCGATGGGCCGCCCGCCGCGGGCTCTGGTGGGGTCCAACCAGCGGGGACGTAGCCGGCCGGAGGGTTGCGCAGAATCAGGCCGCCTATCGTGACGACCACCAGATAGACAATGCCAAGGATTCGGAACGTAGTCTGAACGCCGATGGATTCGATCATGGACTGGGCAAGTGGCCCGACAATCATCGCTCCCGCGCCGAAGCCGGCTACGGCAAGCCCGGTGATTAGGCCGCGCTTGTCCGGAAACCACTTGACCAGGGCGGCTATGGGGCAGACATACGCCATGCCGATGCCGATCCCCGACAGCACTCCATAGGAGAGCACGAGACCAACGATCTCCGTCGAAAGGCTTGCTCCGAGCATGCCAGCGGCCAAGAGAATGCCGCCGCTGACGGCGATGATGCGAGGGCCGAACCTATCCTGCAGCTTGCCGCCGAGAACTACCGCGAGAGCGAAGAATATGAGAACGATGGAAAAAGGAAGGGAGGCCTCGGTCTCCGAGATCCCAAACTGTTCCTCGAGCGGCTTCCTGAAGACGCTCCAGGCATAGATGGCGCCAAGACAAAGCTGGATGAGAAGGGCTCCGACTACCAGCAGCCAGCGGTTGAACTCCTTTTTCTCACTCATGTTGTTTTCTCTCTTATTTGGGGCGATGAGGTTGGATCCGTTTCTCTAGTCAGCCTTCGTTCCCGGTCAAAACCGACTTGGCTTCAATCCAGTCGGCTATCTGCTCGGCTCGAGCTCGGGGCCGAGCGTCAGTGGCTGGCGGAGTATACTTCTGCCGCCGCATGAGTCCAGCACGACCTTCCAGGGGGGCGGGGATCCGAATTGTGGAATGAGATGCCCAGCGCGAAGGCGAGCGTGTATCGCGTAAGCGGTGCGGCGTTTGCGTATCGTGGGATCTGGCGCTTGGATCGCTCTCGTACATCCAGTCCTTCGGCCACCTAGAGTCACGTTCGAGCCAAGCTCCCAGTATCTCTCTTGAGCTATTTTGAGCCCATTTCGAGATGGAGGGGATTCTTCAGTTAGGCCGAGGGTCGGGCCGAGGGTTGACCAATCAGGCCATTTCGAAGGATGGTGCGCTGGTATCTTGAGATTCAACTCAACTTGGAGGTAGGAATGAATCGCGGATTAATGGTGCTTTTTCTGTCGGCCTTGATGGCGTTCACTGCTTGTGCCGCAATCAAGGAGGCTCACCGAAGAGAGGTGCATCAGTCCCTCAGCTTTGCTCCAAACGCTGATCTTGCGGACTATGGCCGCATAGCCATTCTGCCCTTCGAGTGCGCCGGCCCCCTCTGCGAGTCCAACGACGTGAGGGATATGCGCGACGGCTCCTCCATGTCCCTTTCCCGCGTTGGC
>SKWY01000502.1 GCA_007128675.1 Deltaproteobacteria bacterium
GCTCAAGGCTTTCGTTGCTAATGCTCGGCTCGGTCTTCATGGAACGGTGCTCGATTCTAGAGGCGAGCCGATAGCGGCCTCGATCTGGGTGGAGGAGGGTGGATGGCCCGTCTTCACGAGAAAGGGCCGTGGGGACTTCTACAGAATCCTTGCTCCAGGTGATTACACGCTTCGGGTAGAGGCCAACGGCTACGAGACCATGCTATTTCCGATAGAGGTGCCGGAGGATGAACCGGCAATTCTTGACGTGGTGCTGTCCGATGCCGACCAGGTCCATGGAAAATCCATAGCGACAATGGAGTTCAAACCTTGCCACGATACCCCCATTCTCCTAGAAAGCGAACCCTTCGATATGCTCGGAGCGCCTGATGGGGTGGGTTTCCCCCTTTGTTTTGGGGGCTCTGTCGTAATTGATCTTGGTCCGGATAGTATGCTGGTCAATGGCGAGGGGACAGACTTCTCGGTTCACGGGCTGGATCAAAGCGGTGTTGCATATGAGGTTTTCGTATCCGCCGACAGTCACTATGGTCCATGGTCCTCTTTGGGAACCTTCTCTGGAGAAGCGTCTATTTCCCTTTCATCGAACCTGCAGGACCCGATTCGCTTCATAGGCATTCGAGACAGAAGTAATAGCTGGGCTGAAGAAGGCTTTGTCCTCGATGGGATAGAGATTCACAATTTTGTTCTTGCGCGCCATTTTGAGGACGATCCCGGAGACGATCCCGGGGATGATCCTGGAGACGACCCCGGAGATGATCCCGGAGACGATCCCGGGGATGATCCTGGAGACGATCCCGGGGATGATCCTGGGGACGACCCCGGAGACGATCCTGGGGACGACCCCGGAGACGATCCTGGGGACGACCCCGGAGACGATCCTGGGGACGACCCCGGAGACGACCCCGGAGACGATCCTGGAGACGATCCTGGAGACGACCCCGGAGACGATCCTGGGGACGATCCTGGAGATGGCGACGGGAGTTCTTGGGGATGCAGCACGTCTGGGGTGGAATCATCTAGGCCTCCTCCTCCTGCCGGCTTTTTGCTGCTAATTGCCGCTCTAATGATTCTCACGCGTCCTAATTCTGCTTCGCGCGTGTCTCGATGGCTCTTCTTGTCGCACCCCGCAAGGTAGACCAAAAGGAGGAGCGGCCTTGATTGGCCATGACCGAGACCTCGGCGGGCAGGGGAGCACCCAAAGCAACTACTAATCGCAGTCGGTCTCGTCTGCCCATGTCGGTCTCGCTCTTCGTCTTCGCGATCCCACCTGTGAACCTCAACTCCCGAGATTTGCCACCGAGATGGCAGAAATGACCGTGCTCACCTCACTACCTTGGGCCTGCGGTAGGCTTGCCGACAATGTCTGCAAAGAGGGGACGCCAGCTCGGAGCCTGATTCATTGGAGAAAGCGTTAAAGACAACGAGGAGCTTGGCTGGAGTGGAACGAGGTGCCACTGCCCGCCTAGCTCCTCGGGAGCAAGAGCGAACTGTCGACTCTACTGCTTTCTCATCATGCGGCGGCGGCTATGTGCGCCCAGGAACAAGAGGGCGGCGAACGCGCCCAAAACCGAGAATCCTCGTGCTCCGGTGCTCGAGCAATCCATGACTTCGTGACAGCGTTCCGGCGCTGTCATCATGGCCCCCATAAGCGCGCCAAGCTCTTCAGAACATGGACCTTCTTCCTCGGACATTGGATCCATCTCATCTAGCTCATCGCAAGACAGCTGGATCGCGCACTCCATGTAATCCTCCAACCTGTCAGCGATGTTATTGCAGTCCTCGGCTCGGAGGTCCGCAAGCATTCCCTCTAGCTCATCGACGCAGTCTTCCTCGGTCTCACCTTCTCCCAGCTCGTCACATTCCGCAACTTTCGCGCAGAACTTCTCTGCCGTGGAGCTGCAGCCAAGTAGCATCAGTGAGAGGGCCGATAAAACCCCAAGATATGTCTTCATTGTTGATTCTCCAGTTTCATTTGAGGATCGTGCCAAGAACCATACCGGGGTATACGAGTAGCTGCAACGAGTCAAGGATGAGCCGGATGGCGGCACCAAGCGAAACGGACATCCACTAAGCACCGACTACACATCGCTACTGGCTAATCCTAGAGTTCATAGTAGAATGACTAAAGGGGAGAAGATCGGGGAAAGAGGTACACACGTGGGCGAACTCTACCTACTGGGCCGGCTTCTGGAGAACTCCAAGGTGGCCATCACTGTGGTCGACACCAAGGGCAATCTGATTCTCTTCAACAGGGCGGCGGAGCTTCTGACCGGGTACACGCGCGAAGAGGTCATGGGGCAGACCGTCTCAATCTTCTACGAGTCTAGAGAGGAGCTGGAGAGGATTGCGAAGACCGTAATGGAGCACGGCAAGGTAGAGAACCGGGAGGTTACTCTCCTGACCAAGGACGGGCATCGTCTGCCGGTGTCGATCCTTGTAACAGCGCTACACGACTCCGAGGGAGCGTTCGTAGGGAGCCTGGGGATAACGGTTGACATAAGGGAGCAGAAGCGACTCGAGCAAGATGTGCTCGAACAGAAGCGACTGGTTGCTTTCTACAACGACCTACTTTTTCATGACATCCTCAACTTTTCACAAGCCGCTCTTGGTTTCTTGGAACTGCTGCTAGAAGACATTTCGCTTTCAGAGGAGCAAAAGAGGCTCTTGAAGCTCAGCAAGAGACAGAGCAATCGGATCCAGAACCTTGTTAGACGGGTTCGAACCCTTTCCGTACTGGAGAGCGAAGAAGGGCGAGTCGTAACGCCAATTCTTCTTGGCCCCGTGATCGAGCAGGCGGTCTCCGAGGTGATCGAAGCGCATCCGGAGACGAAGATAGAGCTTTGTTCCTATCATCCCGATATCCGGGTTTGGGCTTCTCCGCTCCTCCTGGATCTGGTCGAGAATCTTCTGACCAACGGGGTAGTTCACAATCCTTCGCCAAACCCCGTAGTTTGGGTCACGGTTAGAGAAATCGAAAGGGGAGACGAAGCTTTCGTGCAGGTGACTGTGGAGGATAATGGTGCGGGCATTTCGGACGAACGGAAGCAACTAGTTTTCGAGAGGTACAGAAAGACCAATGAGCATGGCTCGGGTCTTGCTCTCTCCCTCGCAAAAGAGCTTGTTGATCTCTTCGGCGGCGAGATTTGGGCTGAAGACCGGGTAGAGAAAGATCCCTCGGAGGGAGCCCGGATAGTGCTCGTCTTGCGGAGGGTATGGGAGTGAGGGGCCGAGTCTTGATTGTGGAGGACGATCCAGACGTACTCGGGCTCTACCGCCTACTGCTTGCGAGAAGAGAGATGGAGGTTTGGAATGCCGTACGCACGGGAGAGGAAGCGGTGGATCTCTATCGCGCCAAAGCCGATCCTCCCGACGTCGTCCTTCTAGATCATCGTCTCCCTGGCTGCACGGGCCTGGAAGCGGCAAACCGAATTCTCGACTTGCATCCGGCAGCACTATTCGTCCTCGTTACAGCTGATGAGTCGGCCATTTCGATAGCGCGTGCGATGGGAATCAAGTGGGTTCACCGAAAGCCGGTGGGCAATGCAAAGCTCGTGCAGAGTCTGATGCAGGCTCTGGATGAGGCGGAGTCGAAGGCGGAGGGAGAGGCGGCTGAAGAAAGGACCGGTGTTGCCGACGAAGAGGGTCCCGGCAACGAGTGAGCTTGTCGAGACAGTTCTCTACGTCGATGGAGTCATCCCCCTCCGCGCGAAGACCAACGTTCACAGCCCGCAGGTAGTCGTTGAACAGATGCGTCATCCCCCATCCGCGGCAAGACCAACGAGCCGGTTGGAGCAGAGGAGGAGCCGCTCCCAGGCCGTCCCCTCCGTGCGAAGACCGACGGGCGCAGCTATGCCGGGACATGCGCTGCATCGCGGCCGTTCCCTCCGTGCGAAGACCAACGGCTCCCTTGTGTCGTACGGGGCTAAGTCGAGGTAAGTGCGAATAAGTGGCTGAAAACAGGAGGCTTTTGTAGCGTTTCCTCACCTCGATCCTGCCTGATTCAAGGCAGGTTGGCTCCAAGGAGGAGACTATGGGACAAGGACTTTTGAAGCTTCGTAACGCCGCGATTTTCCTGATACATGCCGCCGCCTTGCCACTATTTGTAGGCTGCGCGGAGGGAGTATTCGAGACCACCGGAAACCAGGTAACAGGCCAAAGCTTGCTCGAGATAATGGGCGAGGATTGGATGCCCGAGCACTCCGAGGATGGCCGCTACATCGTATCCTTCAACCCGTCCTTGCAAATGATGCCCAAGGCGGATCCCATGCACGGAGTGGAGGCGGAGCTTCTAGTCGATATTCCAGGGTCCCCATCGGCTGCCTATCATCTTGCCGATGAGGCAATCCAGCAGCTCATCGCCATGCCGGAGGTGAGCTGGATCGAGCCAGATCCCCGCCGAGAGCTTCTGGGGAACCCCAGCGATTCGCAGGTGATGCCATACGGGATGAGCCTGGTTCAGGCTCCGGAGGTCTGGGCGCGTACCGATTGGGACGCGCTCGATGGGGATGAGATAACTGTTTGCGTAATCGACTCGGGTTTTGATTTAGGACACCCGAATCTCCAGACCGAGAACGTGACAGGTAGCCCCTCGGACTGGAATAGGGATGGCTGTGGTCATGGAACGCACGTGGCGGGCACCATTGCCGCCCTCGACAATGACGTCGGTGTAGTGGGCGTCATGCCCCAGAACGTGCGGCTGCACATAGTCAAGGTGTTTGGTGACCACTGCGGATGGTCATATGCTTCCGAGCTGATAGGGGCCGTTCGAGAATGCATGGATGCCGGCGCCAACGTGATAAACATGAGCCTCAGTGGAGCCTTCTCGATCGAGGAAGAGAGAGAGGTTTTAAGGAATGCCTATGAGCGCGGCGTGCTGTTGGTCGCGGCGGCGGGCAACAACGGAACATCCGGGCTCTCTTACCCAGCCTCCTACGACTCTGTCATATCGGTGGCGGCCGTAAACTCCGCCAAGCGACGTTGGGAGGCCTCCCAGAATAACGATCGTGTGGAGCTAGCGGCGCCAGGGGTGGAGGTGCTGTCCACGGTACCTCGAGACGGCTGCCTGGTGTGCGAGGAGCCGAACTACGAGTCATGGGACGGCACATCCATGGCCACACCGCATGTTGCGGGGGCCGCGGCTCTTCTCTGGAGCCATAACCCGGCGTGGTCTAACCGAGACATTAGAGCGGCCCTAGTAGAAACGGCTCAGGATCTTGGCCTGCCAGGAAGAAACCCAGAGTATGGCCATGGATTGATCCAAGTCGATGCTGCCCTGGAGCATCTTCTGTTGCACGGCGAGCCATTCGAAGAGCCAGGTACCGACCTTCCGGAAGACGCTATTCCGGCCGAGCACATCGTTACATATGATTTCGAGGGAGAAACCAGGGCTCCATCCTATGCCGCGGATGAAATAACTGCCGGGCCTTTTGGAAGCTTTTCGGGTGAGTGCGACTTTGCCGTTGGTAATCCAGGAAACGCCGTGATCGACTCCGGGTGGCGAGACGAGGACAATAACTATTTCCAGTTCCACATCACCAATCCGCTCGATAACCTAATTCCTACCAAGCTCATCTTTGACGCTCGTGCTTCACCCGCGGGACCCACTGAGTTCGAGGTGGAGCTGGTCAGCAACTCCGAACAGAGAGTCGCTTCCGGCCAGATGACGATAACCCCCGGTTCCTGGCAAAGCCATGTAGTCGATCTCGAAGCAAATGGGGCAATGATGCAGCCAGGAGGATATTCATTCGGAGTGCGCATTAGCGCCGGTGGCGCTACGCACGTTGATGGCACCCTGCGCGTCGATAATGTGCGACTCGAAGGTCGATTCGAGTCCATCGAAGATGATGACTCGAATGCGCATGATGGCACTGAAATGATTGTCGTACCCTCTGGCCCCTTCATGATGGGCTGTACGTTCGAGCAAGACCCACAATGCAACGTGTACAGCGAGGGGCCCCCTCGCGAGGTCCACGTGCCGAGCTTCGAGATAGGCAAGTATCCGGTGACGGCAGCCCAGTACCGAGATTGCGTGAACGCCGACATATGCAGATATCCAAGCTCGTATTCAGATAACTGTAATTTTTACTTGCCACATGCCGATCAACATCCCATCAACTGTATTACCTGGGAGCAAGCAAGAGATTATTGCGAGTGGTCGGGGAAAAGGCTTTGCACGGAGGCGGAATGGGAAAAGGCAGCGCGCGGCACCGACGGCCGCAAGTATCCGTGGGGGAACGAGCCATTGAGCTGCGATAGAGCGGTGTTCAGCCGGATAGAGGGAGTAGTCGATCTAGATTGTGGAATCAGCACGACACAGCCGGTTGGTTCCAAACCGGCTGGAGCGAGTCCCTACGGGGTCAACGACATGGTGGGAAACGTCTTCGAGTGGGTAAAGGACAACTTCAGCGATGGCTACGAAGGAGCCCCCACGGATGGAAGCGCTCATATTGATGATTGGAGCAATGAGCAGTATTTTCGAGTGAAGCGGGGAGGTAGCTTCGATAGTGCATATGACTGGATGCTGCGATCGGCATATCGGGGTCACGGTTTCTACGGCCTTGTCGGGAATGACTCGGTGGGCGTTCGCTGCTGCAAATAGATAGCTTGAGACTGCCATGCGCTGCAGACGCCCGTCTCGAGGCCCGATATCACCATAGCCGCGACCTCAGTGGACCGAATCCTTTCCGCCAATTCGAGCGCTGA
>SKWY01000496.1 GCA_007128675.1 Deltaproteobacteria bacterium
AAAGCAGGACAGCCCAAGGTGAACCACGTAGCGGCTCCACGCAAAGACGAAGAAGGACAGCCCAAGTTGGCCCGCTACTTCGCAGTAGACTAAGCGCCGGGAGCCGGTTTCCGAGCCGTGTGGCGCACCCACGCCAGTGCGGAGCCCACGGATCGGAGACCGGACTGCCGGTCGCTTCGGGAGGAGGGCAGCCCAAGGTGCACAAGGTAGCGGCTCCACGCAAAGACAAAGCGGGACAGCCCAAGGTGGACCACGTAGCGGCTAGCGTTAGCCTCTAGTTGGGCTATCCTGAAGAGAACATGACAAACACCGAAGGCAGAACCACCTCGAGTCTACTGAACAAGCTTAGAGAAGAGCCGGATGCCCATGCACGCACCCTAGCTGCCGCCATCGTATCAACCGCCCTTTCCAGAGAAGTGAAGGACATCGTGGATCCCACGATGCTGGCAAAGGCCTTCGCCTCCGGCCTTCGGGCCACCGCCGAGTCCGAGGAGCTGGAGGGATGGATGGAAGAGCGAGCTTCCGCTTCTCTACGATGGGCTCACGAGCACTTCGAGGGCACGTTGGAGGAGCATCTTTCGCCCGAGATCGAAAGATACCTTCGCAACAGCGCGGCGCGACCCTACAGGATCGACCCGACCCTTCTTTCTTCGGTGCTTCGGCATGGCCAGGTTCGAGCGCTGGTCCGCGACTCGCTGCAGGACCTTTTGACCAGCTTTGGACGGTCGCTGACCTCGGCGGTCTTCAGCACCGAGCAGACCGTCGCCTTCGCCGGCATCATGGGCTTTGCAAAGAGCATCACGAGCATGGTCAGAGCCGAGATCGACAGTCAGCTCGAGGGCCGCGTAAAGGCGTTCGTCGATGAGACTCTGGATCGAGGCATAGACAAGTGGACGGCTCGTCTATCCACGAAGAAGAGCGCCCTGCGTATGGCAGAGTCCCGCGAGCAGGTGGCAAGTGTCCTGCTCGAGCAACCGGTGCGGCACTACATCAGGATTCCCTTGACCGCGGACGTAGAGGCCATTGCGAGAGGCGTGGCCGAGGATATCCGCATGTTGGCTGCCTGGGATGGGCTGGAGACGGAGATCAGCAGCGGGCTCGAGTCGGTGTTGGAGCCCCTCGAGGACCTGACGCTCGAGGAACTCTTGGAAGACTCGGGGCTCGTTCAGAGCTGGCGAGGCCCAATAGAGATGCTTCTCTCCACCCATCTGGCCGACCTCTTCAGGTCAGAGCCCTTTGGGGCATGGCTGGAGGGCGTAGAGGCCTCGGGTCCCAGGAAATCGCCCGCTCGCAAGCGGAAGAAGAAGCAAGGCGCGGCCTGAAGACCCAAGTCGTCGGGTATCAGACGCCGCCCGCGATCCGCTGGCCGACTCAATGCGCTCGAAAAGCCGCGCTCTCGCTCGCGCTCGGCTTCAAGTCCCGTCTTCATCGGCGCCTTGATCGTCCTTCACGAGGCCCTGCTCGCCCTCCGTTTGGGGGGGCAGCTCGCCCAAGACCCGTCGGGCAAAAGTGAGAAAGCCCGTATGACCGACCATTCGCAGCTCGGGGCGAATGCTGTTTCTTGTGACATGCCAGGGACGCATCATGGTCTCACTCGTCTCGATCACACCGAAGGCACGGCTCCGATGAAGCGCATCCACGGTCTCCTTCACCTGAATGATGGTTGGGGAGTAGGCCATGAAGACCCCGCCGATACGCATGGCATCAGCGGCATGGGGCACCACATGCCAGGGCTCGGGAACATCCAGCAGCACTCGGTCCACATCCCGCTCCTCGATCCCTTCGTAGATACTCTGGATGCGCACATCATGGTTGAGCGGATCGATCCCATCGAATGCAAGGCGAATGTTCTTCCTGGCGAGGTTGGGGACGTCCGGCCGCACCTCGTAACTTACGAGCCGACCTTCGTGGCCGATGGCTCGCAGCACGGCGATGGCCAAGGCTCCGGTCCCGATACCTGCCTCCACGACCGAGAGACCAGGCCGCAGATCACCCCAAACGAGTATTGTCCCTAGATCCTTGGGGTAGATGATCGTGGCCGAGCGCGGCATCTCGAGGACCAAGTCGGCGAGATTCGGCCTCACCACGACAAAAAGCTCCTCACGGCTCGATCGCACTCGCAGCCCGGCTGCTTGCCCGATCAAGTCGTCGTGCATCAGCACATGTCCTCGAAGGTTCGTCTTCCCTCCTTCGGCGAGCACGACGAAGTAGCGGCGCTCCTTGCGATCGACGAGTATGACGGGCTCACCCGGGCGAAAAGTCTCGCTCACTTGCACTTCACCTCTTGTCGTGGCCCGGCCGACGACATCTCCAATGGAAGAAGGAATGAGCCGCCATCTAGCCTGGCGGCCAGGAGAGGGACCGGCCGCCGAGAAGGTGCAGGTGGATGTGATAGACGGCTTGACCCGCGTCGGGCCCCATATTCATCACGACCCGGTAGCCCTTCTCGTCATGCCCTCGCTGCCGAGCAATCTCCTTGGCTGCCAGAAAGAGCTTGCCGACCACCTCGGCATCGACCGGCTCGATCTCGTCGATGCTGGCGATATGCTTCTTTGGTATCACCAGGACATGGGTCGGCGCCTGCGCGTTGATGTCCTCGAAGGCGATCGTGTCCTCATCCTCTCGGACGATGCTCGCCTTCATCTCTCCATCCCGTATCTTGCAAAACAAGCAGTCGCTCATTCGGTACCTTTCACCTTGCTTTCGAGAACTCCCGTGCGCCTCCTTCGGATAGAAGGACCCACAAACCGTAGACCCCTATCAGGCTGGTCCAAGAGAAGTTCAGGACCCAGAGGACGCTCGAGATGATGCCAAGAATCCGCCCCCACTTGAAGCGACCCAGCAGGCCATAGGCCGTCAGAAGCCCGAGCAAGCCGCCCACGATCGCGGCACCTCCAAGGGCGCTACCCAGCATTCCTACCAGGCCGAGTCCCATCCGTAGTCCTTCGTCGCCCGAGATCCAACCAAAGAGCCCACTGCCCAGACCGAATAGCAGGAGCAGGATGCCTCCAACGACCGCAAGCCCACCAAGGACGAGGTGGATGAAACCCAAAATGGCAACGTGTCTACTCATGTCGGCGCCTCTCCCGGGACGATAAACGCTCTCTCCAGTATGCCGACAGCTGCGGTCGCCGTCGAGACAAAGGGAGGATAAATGTGTGCTCGCCGTCCTATTTCGGCTTCGAGTAGCTCCAAAATGCCGCGATTATCAGAAGGCCCAAGAGCACCGTCAGGACACTAAGCGAGCCGGCGGGAAGGGACAGGCCGACATCGGACAATCCAATCGCGGCCAGGCCCGCTGTTCCAACGCCCATCAGAGCCTCGCCGGCGATGATTCCGGAGGCAAAAAGAACTCCCCGATGAATCAACCGGTTCTTGCCGGCCGAATCCTTCCCTTCTCGGGTTATCAGGTGGGCCATCAATCCGCCCATCAGTATCGGGGTCGCGAGACCAAAGGGGAGATACATGCCGACGGCCATCGGCATCAGATGCAGCCTGAAACCCGAGAGCCTGCGCCGCAGAGGAAGGTCGAGAAGAAGAACGACGAGCCCAATGCCAACGCCGATAGCGACCATGTCCCATGGGAGCGCACCGTCTCCGAAAAAGCCTCTGGCAAGGCTAGCGAAGAGGTTGGCCTGGGGAGCGGGAAGCTCCCTCCCTCCTATGCCTCCCTCGGTGTTCGCGTGCAAGAGCTGGAGTACGGGGGCCATCACGAGGGCGGCCACGGCGACGCCGAGGACCTGCATCAGCTGCTGCCGCCAGGGGGTCGCCCCAACGAGGTGGCCAGTCTTCAAGTCGTTGCAGACATCGCCGGAGGTACATGCGACGCAGCAGACAATCGCCGCGACGCCGAGTGTGGCCACCATCCCCTCCATTCCCGAGAAACCGAAGACCCAGAGCATGCCGCCCGTGAATAGGACGGCGGTTATGGTCATTCCGGAAACCGGGCTGTTGGAGTTACCGACCAGACCGACGATGTAGCTGGCAACAGCAGTGAAGAAGAAGGCCATGATGAGCATCGCCACCGTGGAGACCGCGGTGATCGCGACGCCCTTCAAGAAGAAGTAGTAGGTGCCCGAGACTAGACAAACCGCCAACAATGCAAGAACGGAGATGGCGATTGGCGGCAGGTCGCGCCCACCGCTGGAAGCACCGCCTTCATCCACAGTGCCGTTTCGGCGGAAACGTCCCGTGAGGATGCGAACCGCCTCAATCAATCCCGATCGCACCTCGACAATCGATGCCGCGCCGGCCACGACCATGGCTCCAACGCCGACGTAGCGAATCTTCGTGGACCAGATCTCCCAAGCAGCGTCGGTTGGATCCATGCCGGGACCCGCCTCGCCGCCAAGGAGCGGTATTCCGATGAGCCATGCGAGGGCGCCACCAATGAAGATGAGCACGGCGATGTTCAGTCGCACTATCAGGCCGACAGCCACCAGGGCCGGAGAAACGTCGCCGCCGTAGTAGAAGACGCGGCCTCCAGCCACGACCGCGCCCTCGAGCGTATCTCGCGCCACCTCGAACACACCCACAAGAGCCTTGAAGGTTCCGCCAATCAGGGCGCCCACGATCACGGGGACCGCATCCGATGGACGTCCAGGCTCGGGCTCGTCTCCCGCCTCTAGAACGGCGGCACAGGCCACCCCTTCCGGGTAGGGCAGCGTCTTGTTGTCGGTGACGAATACTCGGCGCATTGGGATCATGAGGAGGATCCCAAGGAGCCCTCCGGTAAAGGCAACCACTGTGACCGTAAGAAAATCAAAGCTCGTCCAGAACCCGATTAGGACGAGCGCCGGCATGGTGAAGATGATCCCGGCGGCGAGCGACTCTCCCGCCGAGGCCGCAGTCTGCACCTGGTTGGCTTCTCGGATCGTGCCGTTGCGAAACAACCCTCGCAAGATGAGCATCCCCATCACCGCCGCCGGAATCGATGCGGAGACCGTCATACCGACCTTGAGGCCGAGATACACGTTCGCCGCTCCCATGACGGCGGATAGAAGAAGACCCACGATGACGACTCGTAAGGTGATCTCCAAATGGCGGGTCGTCCTCGGAGGAGGGGTGGACACCTGACTCGTTGGGCTGGAGGGCGTATCTTGGGCAGGCTGGGTCATTAGCGGCGAAGGTTACGCCAATGGAGGGCAAGCTGCACGCTCGAATCGCCATCACGCTGTGCCACCCAGCCGCTTCTGGTAGGATCAACCCATGCTCCGATCGAAGTTGAGACTGCTTTTCGCGGCGACCGCCTTCGTTCTCTTTTTCGCCGTGGCCACGGAGTCAGCCGCAAGCGATACCTGGACCGAGCCGGAACCCGGAATATCGCGACTTCATCGAACGGCCTCCGGCCCTCTATCAATACACGCGGCGGTCGTGGATCTTTGCGACCCCACGCTGGAGCTTCGGGCTACCAAGCCCAGCGAGGGCCCTCGAACGACGAGCGGCTGGGGCTCGCTGGTCGGAGCGCGTGTCGCAATCAACGGCGACTTCTACAATACCGCCAACCATCAGCCCATCGGTCTTGCGATGGGTGACCGGGTTCATTGGCCGGGCACCTTCGACGACAGCAGTTGGGCTCTGGTGGCTGCCGGAAGGGATGGGGTCGTGGAGATCCGCCCCGCGGCGGAGGCTCTTGGCTCCAACCCCGAGTACTGGATGCGAGAAATCGTTGGAGGCAACCCGAACTGTTTGGTGCAAGGAGTCCCGCGATCGAGCAGCGCCAGCCATTACGGAGATCTACACCCAAGAAGCGGCATCGGGATTAGTGAAGACGGCTCGAAGCTCGTTTTCGTGGTCATCGATGGAAGAAGACCGGGAGTCTCGATCGGTGCGACGACTCTGACCTTGGGGCAGACCCTAAACGATCTCGGAGCCTGGGAGGGACTCAACTTCGACGGTGGCGGCTCGAGCACTCTATGGCTCGCATCGGATGGCGTCGTAAATCAGCCAAGCGGCGGCAGCGAGCGCACGGTGGCCAATCACTTTGGGGTCGTGCGAGTCGAGGTCCCACCAGGTGAACCATCGAGATGCTGCCGGCCCGAGGCGGTATCCGGGGCCACGGGAACCTTCGATGACGTCAGGGACACGCACTTTGCGATCGAGGCCATCGAGGCTCTGTACGATGAAGGCATCACGAGCGGTTGCAGCGCGAATCCCCCTTTCTTCTGCCCTGGGTGTCGCACCTATAGGGGGCAGGCCATCGCCTTCCTAATGCGTGGGAGCGGACACGACCTCACCCCGCCCTCAACGGCAACCTTCTCCGACGTACCGACCTCCCACCCCTTCTTCGCCGAGGTCGAAGCCGCCGTTCGCGAAGGTGTGACATCGGGCTGCGGCGGAGGGCGCTTTTGTCCCGACCAACCAGCGTCACGAGATGTGGTGGCAATATTCGCCGCTCGCGCGATGGGCCTCGAGATCACATCGCCCTCGACCGCTCCGTTCTCCGATGTTCCAGCGGACCACTTTGCCGCCGGCGCCATCAAGGCCCTCGTCGATGCTTGCGCGGCAAGCGGCTGCGCCGCCGACATGTTCTGCCCGGATCGCACGACGACCAGGGCGGAGCTCGCGGCCATTACGGCTCGCCTGGCGGGGCTGGTGCCCACATCCTGCGATCCCGACGACCCGACGGAGCCCGGCGATCCCGACGACCCGACGGAGCCCGGCGATCCCGACGACCCGACGGAGCCCGGCGATCC
>SKWY01000225.1 GCA_007128675.1 Deltaproteobacteria bacterium
CAGCCCCAGGGCTCTTCGAAACTTCCAAGTGCCGGCTCGGGATTCCAGAAACTCCTTACGCATCCTCTTTTGCATGCGCTCCACGGCCCGATCCACGTCCGGCAAGGCACCCGAATCACGGGCAGCCCCAAGAGCCCAAGCAATCGTGTCGTGCACGGCGGTTCCGGCCCAGGCTTGCCGGGAAGTCAGCTTCTTCAGGAGCCATAGCTCCCGCGTGCTAGAACTCGCTTCGCGTTCCCACCCCCCCCAGGATCCATAGTAATGAAAGTAGTAGGCACGAGGACATACTCGGAGCTTTTCAGCTCGTGAGATCGACCAGGATAAGGTGTTCTTGAAGCGAACCATGAGACTATCTGTACCATGTGCGGCGGATCGACAGTGGTGATGCGGCGTCCGACACCCGGTTTTTGGAGACAATTTGTGACTTTGGAGAAGAAATGAAACTCCTCGGCTCTTTTGGTTTCATGCGTCACATCGGAGTCCTCTCGATATGCCTTGCAGCACTCTTCTCCGACGCATGTGCCAAGCGCCCCGTGTACAGGCCTCCACCGCATGGATCGCAACACCTGCTCGGGCCTGCCTCCCAGCCGGAAGCTCCGCATGGAGACAGTGAACCGAGAAGAGACGCGGCTGGCACCTCGACCATGGTCGTCGTCACTCTAGAGGATGCTCGCTCGGACGAGCACCGTGACGGGATGACGAGCTGGATAGAAGAGCACGACGGCTTCACGGGTGAGGCTACGACGGGAGACAAGGCGTACAGTCGTCCGGTCGCCGATATGGCGAGCGACGCTCTGGCTGATGCCCTAATAGCAACTGGACGCTTCGAGAACGTGGTGCGCGCGTCATCTAAGAGCGAGAAGACAGGAGACCTGTTCCTTTGCGGTCGGATTCGCAGGTTGAGAGGGTGGCAGGCTTATCGGGTGGACGAAAGTCAGCCAACCCGCCTCCTCGAGAGCATGGGGGATGTATTCATCGACGACGTGACCATAAGTGACAAGGTGGGCCGTACTCTCTTCTTGGGACAAACGGGCGCCATGTTGAAGGAGAAGCCCGCAGAGGTCGATCCGTATCTGGTCGCACAGCAGGCCTTGGACGAAGCCTTGATTGAGCTGGCCTCGAGCATTGCGGGTTCGGATCTCGATGAGGAGCTGGAGCATGAAGTTTCGCTGCCAGAGAGCCTTGGAGGCGATGTCGATGATCTGCTCTTCGAGCTTCCTGGCCACTGGACTGGTGCCCGAACAGAGGCGACGAGGCCTCTGGGTTGGAAAGCGAAGAGCGCCTGTCCCGCCGTCCGCCTGAAGGACGGATCTCGCCGTTTCTTCCATCCTCGGATGAGCTTCTACAGCCCATCAATCGACCTTTGGTTTTGCGAGAAGGGTTGGAGCGGGGAGATAGGGCTCTCAGGTGACCAGGAGGATAGGTTCCCAGCCGAGGTAATAGGGTTTACGGCCGAAGGCGAGGCCGTCCTGGCCCTCTCCTTGGGAAAAACCTCCTGGCCCACCGCTTTCGCCGACCTATACGGCTACTTGGGTCTTGTGCCCGCACCGACTCAGCCGGTAATGAGACTGCCCATCGGAGGCGAGAGGGAAGAAACTCACTTGGGTCCGCCCGGGAGCTTCATCGGTACCGGAAGTGAGCTTTCAGGCTTCGGCGAAGAGCCCTAGCGGTAAGCCTTCCGTTGAGGATTTGAAGATGAGCTTTGAGAGCATAAGAGCATTCGACGGCACTCTGCTCGCCGCTCACCGCACCGGAAGGGGCGGGATGCCGGTAGTCCTCGCCAACGGACTCGGAGGGACGTTCATTTCCTGGGATCCGATACTGCGGCACTTCGAGGATAGATGCCGGTTCTACTCTTGGGACTACCGAGGCCTCTACCGATCGGAAGCGCCATCGGACCGCTGCTCACTCACGGTGGAAAACGCCGTGGAGGACCAGCTGGCGCTCATGGAGCGTTTCGAGCTGGGTCGGACCCTCGTTGGGGGTTGGTCGATGGGCGTTCAGGTGCAGTTGGAGTTCTTCAAGAGATACCCGCAGAGGGTCAAGGGAATGATCCTTCTCAATGGGACCTATGGCCACCTATTCCAAACCGCCTTGCGGTCTCCCGTGAGCCGTTTCGTGCTGCCGCCGGCGATTCGCGTTCTGCAGCAGATAGCCCCTCTCACCGGCGCGCTGATCAGGGCCTTTTCCGATTGGCCCCATACCGTCTCTCTCGTATCTAAACTGGGGTTTGTGGACTCTCGTGTTGGTAGGAACACCTTCAGGAACGTCGCGCGGGACTTTGGCCATCTCGATTTGGATCTATACTTCGAGTCCCTGTTGAGGCTCTCGGAGCATGATGCCAGCCAGGTTCTACCCGACGTGGATGTGCCCGTGCTGATCATCGCCGGCGAACGAGATCTCATGACGCCACCAGAGGTGACGACACGAATGATCGAGGAGATGCCGAGGGCCGAGCTGTTCGTCGTCCCCGATGGATCGCACTACTGTCTTTTGGAGCAACCGGAGCTGGTGGCGGGCCGAGTAGAGCGCTTCATCGACGAGCATTTTGGTGACGAGCTTACGAGGGACACCCCGCGGGTTGATGTTGCTTGCGGCCCCTAGTCGCCGCGTTTGGACCCCACCAGTTCGCAGGGGTCCATAGCCATCAGCTCGGCCGGTGCTGCCGCGGCGCTCACCGTGCCGTGATGTGCGCCTGCTCCTGCCGAGGAGGCAACCTCGAGCACCCTTTGTCGCGAGAAAGGAATGGCGGCAGCGTACAGGAATCGAACCTGCCGGCGCCCTGGAGCGCAGGACGCCCACCGGTTTTGAAGACCGAGGCCGGCACCAGCCGTGCTTCCGCTGCCGCCTGGTTTGTTACGCCGGTTTTGCTTATTAGGCAAGTCGAGCGACCCGGGAACCGCCCTGGTCGGCACGTTGACTTGCTTGACTGGACTGGCAATGAATCGATCCGACCAAGGGATTGGTATCATCACGGGTGACCGGAACTTCGCCTTTGGAGTGCGACCCCAAAGATGCCGGGGCGGGCAGGTGGCTGCCGGGGTGCACAGGATTCGTCCACGGGGAACCTCGGATGATGGCCGTGACAGTTGCGGGACAGCACCCACTCGATTCCGCCGGGGGTTCCCCTGGGGTAGATTGAGCTTGAATGATGACCGTGACAGTTACGGAACAGCCCCCATTATGAGAGGCGACCCACCACGTTCTCCGCGGCGTTTTGTAGCGCCCTTTCGTCAATGAGGTCGCAAACGGCCTCGATATCCTTGTGGAAGGTACGATCCTCGACGAGAGCCGGGACACGTTGGCGGATGGCGGCATAAACCGGCGCAAGGCCGTCTCCAGGCCGCAACGGGCGGCGGTGCTCGAGGGCCTGCGCGGCAACCAGTAGTTCTATGGCTATGATCGTGCGTACGTTCTCCACGACAGTGCGTGCTTTTAGGGCGCCGTTCATGCCCATCGAAACGTGATCCTCCCGACCAGCGCTCGACGGTATGGAGTCCGATGAAGCGGGGTGGCAAAGGATCTTGTTCTCGTTCACGAGGGCGGCGGCCGTCACCTGGGCAATCATGAAGCCGGAGTCCAGCCCTGGGTTTGGTGCCAAGAACGGGGGGAGGCCAGAGAGGGTGGGATTGACGAGCTGCTCGATGCGGCGCTCGCTGATCGCCCCCAGGGTAGCGATTGCAAGCGATAGAAAATCCATCGCCATCGCGGGATACTGTCCATGGAAGTTGCCTCCGCTAATCACTTCGTCTTGCTTCGGGAAGAGTAGAGGATTGTCGGTCGCCGAGTTGATCTCCCGCTCTAGTACTTGCCGGCCAAAGCGCATCCCGTCTCTTGCGGCGCCATGCACCTGTGGCATGCAGCGAAGGGAGTAGGGGTCCTGAACCTTGGAGCAATCCTCATGACTCTCGACAATCTCTGAGCCTCGCAGCAGGCCCCGTAGATTGGCTGCCGCCGATGCTTGGCCTGGATGAGGCCGCACCGCCTGGATCTTCTCGTCGAAGGGCCTCACGCTGCCAAGCAGGGAGTCCAGTGAGAGAGCTCCGGCGATGTCCGCCGTTCGAGCGAGGTCCTCGGCGCGGAGCAGGGCAAGGGCCCCGACGGCCGTCATTGCCTGCGTGCCGTTAACCAATGCCAGACCTTCCTTCGCGCCAAGCTCGATGGGCTTCAAGCCGGCTCGTCGTAGAGCCTCGCTCGAAGGGAGCCTTTCTCCTTCCAGCCAACACTCTCCCTCCCCGATCAGCGTAAGCGCCAGATGGGCAAGGGGAGCCAGGTCACCGGAGGCGCCGACGGATCCCTTCTCGGGGATTACCGGAACCACGTCTCGTTCCAAGAGTTCCAGCAATAGCCGTAGGGTCGCCTCTCGAATCCCCGAGTGTCCCTTGGCAAGAACGTTGGCCCTAAGCAGCACGAGGGCACGCGCCTCGTGGCGAGCAAGCGGAGCTCCGACGCCGCAGGCATGCGAGCGCACCAGGTTCACCTGAAGACGCTGCAGGTCGGCTTTGGCAACTATGACCTCGGCGAGGTTGCCGAAGCCTGTATTGATTCCGTAAGCGGTCTTGCCCTCTGAAAGAATCGATTCGACCTGATCGCGGGCGAGCCGAACGGCGCCGACGGCTTCAGGCGAGAGCTCTGCCCGTGCAAGGCCCGATGCCACCATGGCCACTTGTTCCAGGGAGAGGCTGTTCCCATCGAGAAGTATCTTGTCGAGAGTCTTTTCGTCCATGGGGTCGCCTCTAGCATGCCTGCAGGCGGGTATCAAAGCCTTGGAGGAAGAACGAGAAGCGAAGAAACCCCGCCCTCGAGACCGGCTCAAGCCACAAGGGTTCGCACCAGTGCGCCTACCGCGGTTCCGACTCTCGCGGTGTTGCATAGCCCCAGGCCTCTGGAAGAGCAGTAAAAAGTCGCCCTATGCTCGGTTGTGACCCGCCTGCTTTGCAGTCCAGCTCTCAATTGCTTCCGGATTGAATCCCGAGCGATTGGAATGCCTACGTGATCCCTCTATCAAGTGACTCGGAGGATGGGGCGGGCTAGGTGAACTATTCCATCGGATTGACGTATTTTGTTTCTCATCGTAAGGCTTGGGTCATGGGGAGCCGGGGCGCCATGGACGCAAGGCATCTGGTAGTGCTGATGCTCTTCGTGGCGGCTGTCGCAATCGGCGCTGGGATGCGAGCCCTATCTTCGCTTGCGGACGGCACCCTGGAAAGCTGGGAGGGTCTTCCAACATGCAATGAAGGGCCCGTGGCGGTTGCTTGGCCGGGTGATGGCGAAAGGGTTGGCTGTCTAGAGGACTTAAGGTCTCTTATCGAGCTGGCGGCCGAAGAGAGCGACTGCGCGCCGCCCTTCGATGAGCCGCAAGCGTTGTCCCAAGACGACCGAGTTCTATTCTCTGTGGCCGTGAACGCGGGAGATCGAGTCCTGCTCAGGGCTGATGAGCAGGGGCGGTGCGAGCTGACGGTTGCTGCCCTTCCTGGCGCACAGAGGCTCGCTCTTGGGGTCCCCATCGACGTCAACGCCGCCTCGGAATCGGATCTCCTCGCCATCCGAGGAATTGGACCCGTGCGGGCCGGCGCGATTGTCGCCGATCGTGAAGAGAACGGGCCATATGAGTCGGTTGAGGAGCTCGCGAGAGTACGAGGGATTGGCCCAATCACGGTGCAGCGGGTGGCTCCCTACGTGAAGGTGCTCGCTCCCGGTGATAGCTAGCGTGCGTGGTGGGACTTCGCCGACGCGAGACTTCCCAAAGCAGACCCCAACGCGACGGAATCAGCGAACCACCGTTCCGTAGCCGGCGAAGAGCTCTCCGGCGAGCCTTCGGCCGGAAGAGCCCCGGCGAAGATAGTCGTTCAGGACTTTCCCGGTATTGGGGTCTATGTGGAGCCCGGGGTTGAGTCGATTCAGACGGCCACGAACCACCCTGCCTTGCATATGGTGCAAGAAGATGACGGTGCCGTCGGGCTCCACGCTCTCCACCAGCCCCACATGAGTGAGCCGTGCTCCTCTTGGTCCGTGGGTTTCATCGAAGAAGACGAGATCCCCAGGGAGCGGGTGTCGCGCGTGTAGGCCGCCTAGCTCCAGCACGTAGCGGTGAATCAGTGCGACACCGTTTTGGTTCTGGGCCGGGTTCTGGGGGGAGAGGTCGTAACCGGCAACGGAGAATATGGCCTCCACGAAACCGGAGCAGTCGGGACGGAAGGATCGACCGTTCAGTGACGCGCCGCTGGCGCCAATCATATCCGTGGCGGCAGCTACGAGTCCTAGACGCGTTGCCGAGAGCCTGGCCCGTCTGGTGGGTAACACCAGGCTGTCTCTCGCCCCATGATTGCCGTTTTGTCGCAAGCCTTGCTCCTCTGGTTGCCACAGGATGGGCTCCGCCGGCGGCGGACGATAGGGGCGGGCGGCACATCCCTGCCCCAGAAGGAGGCTTGCTCCTAGAAGGAAGAAGGTGCAGACAGACCGATGCCCCAATCCTCGAACCTGTCGTTCTGGGCGTACAAGGGCGTAGTACAAGCTCTTTCTCCAGGCCTGTTGGTATTGGAGCCATGGACGGGACTGGTCTCCACCTGTCCTCAAGAAGAGCCTACGAGACGGTGGGTCTCGGTCAATTATTTGGCTTGCAGTCCATCGCGCTTTGGACGAAGAGTGCCTTGAAATCAGGGCGGGTCAATCTCGGTTCAGATAGAGCAATGTCGTCTCCTCCTTTCATAGGGCGGCCGGAATGCTATGCTTTGCCGCCATGAGAGCGACCACATGCAGGTTCGTGCCATTTCTCTGTTTGGTCCTGGCCCTTGCGTTGGGTTGCCACAATGCCTTTCGCGAGGCCGCCGAACGGGACACCGCCGAGGCGTGGCGCTCCTATCTGGCTTCCGGACACGGTGCCGAGGAAGAGCGGGCTCACGCTCGTACTCGCTACGATGATCTTGCATGGGACGAGGCCAGGAACCTCGATACCGTCGCGGCCTACCGTCGATATCTAGAGTCCGTCCCAAGAGGTCGTCATTCATCCAGGGCTCGCGCGCGCCTCGAGGAGCTACGCTTCCAAAGAGCCCTCGAGAGCGACAACACCTTTGCTCTCGAGGAGTTTCTTGCTCGCCATCCGGATGGTGTCCATTCGGAAATGGCTCGAGAGAGGCTGCTATCCATGCGGCTTGCCGAGGCCATCGAAAAGGATGATGTCGAGGTCTACGAAAGGTTTCTGCGGGACTTTCCAACCTCCAGAGAAGCCGCCAAGGTCGAGGCTGCCGTCGAAAGGCTCTTGTTGGAGGATGCTCTGTCAAGCGGAAGGCTGGAAGCCATCAAGCGGCATCAAGCCCGCTTCCCCAGCGGCATGTTCCGGGATGTAGGGGTCCTTCATGGGAAGGCCCTGACGATCAGGGCTCGTGTGCTCGCTTCGGACGAGGAAGGGGCTCGACGTATTCTCGAGGGCAGCGGACAGGAAGACGCCCGGGAAGAGCTGGAGGAAGCTTTCTACTCGGCCCTTCTCGAGGCCGCCTGGCTCCGCCTCGATGCCGAGCGTCTCGCACAGCTGGAGCAAGACATGCCGCGCGAGAGCATGGCAAATGACGCCCGCAAGCTGGCAGATCAGTTGAGCTCGCGGCCAGATTTGGATGAGCTGTCTGCCGCTGCCGAGAAACTGCGAACTAGTGCAATGGGACTCCCGGCATCGGTCGTCTCGGCGGGTCTGGAGGATGACGACGCCAGAAGGCGAATGATCTCTGTCCGGGCACTGGGCTACTCGGCGGATCCTGACGCCATCCCCTCTATTGTTCCGGCCCTCATTGACCGTAACCTCGGTGTGCGCGCCGAGGCGGCCCTCGCCTTGAGAAGGCTGGGAGCTTCACTTCTTCCCGAAGTCCGTGACGTCTTCTTCACGCAGGTGTTGGCGAGATACGAGGGGATCACGGCGGAGCCGAGCCTGGTGTGGGTAGTGGCCGTTTTGCTCGATGCCGCCGGCAATACGGAGAAGGCACTCGATGCCTACAGGCGTGCGGCGGATGGTAGCGACCAGGTTCTTGCAAGATTGCGATTGGTGGAGTTGGAGAAGGATGACCACAGGCAGGCAGTAGCCCTGACTGGGGCGGCGATGTGGCTTCGCGACGCATTGATGATGCGGATCGACGATCTTCGTTCTTCCTGGCGGCTGGATGAAACCGGTGAGAGTCTTATCGAAGACCGGGCATTGGTCAGGCAGGCTCACGCACTCATCCTTCTTCTCGACAGGGCGATTGGGCTTGGAGAAGACCAAGCAGATTACGAGCTACGGTTCACCTGGCTTGCGGAGGTGAGACAGCTGCTCTCGGAAGCCAGGGCGGCCCTAGAAGACGCCGAGGCCAGAGCGGCTGCTCACGACTCGAACTGGATAGCCTCTGGCTTCGATGAAGGGGCGAGTGAACGAGCCGAGGTGGGCCGTGCCAGGGCCGCGGCCGCGGCCAGACTCGCTGAAGTGGAGGAGGAGATTGACGCGATACCCTCGATTTTGGAGCTTGCCTCGCGAAGTCCTTACGAGCCGGAGTCTGGGGTCGCTAGCGCCAATCCGGAAGATGGTGAAGGATCCCGGTGATGAGCTTGGACCAGATTCGGGACGAAGCATCGGACCTGCTGCGTCAAAGGTACGCCGCCCTCTTGCATGACAACGAGATGCTGCGAGTGGCCGCTAGGATGGACCCGAGCGAGGTGGAGGTGACGGTCTGCATCGAGACATCGGGAGGAGACGAAAGGGTCGAGATCGACACCAAGGTCTCGGTGCCTCTTGCCGCGGAAAAACCCGAAGAGGCCTTGTTGCTGGCTCTTGACGCCGCGGATGCTTTCTTGGGGGAGTGGCTTGAAGGGGGCCGCGAGGAGCGGCATTCAATCGATTACGTCGAGCACCGTTATGAGGGCCGCTTCGTGCTCGTTCGCCTGCGTCGCAGCCGCCCCTTGCTCGAGGCGCAGGCCGACCGTCTCTTGCAACAGGCGCGAGACCTCGGGCCAGAGGAGAGCTGATGCTCGAAGACAAAGGCATCGGACCTGGGCTGGTGGCTCGCGTCTTACTTTTGGGGCTACTGCTTCCTAATTCGGCAGAGGCGGAAAAGGGGGCCTTGAGCCTGGATGTGGCGGTGGGACCGCAGTCCACCCTCCTTTCTCCTCCTCTGCCGCCGGCGGAGTCCGATGCGCTGCAAGTCTCCGTAGCGCCGGGCATCAGCCTTTCAGCGCGCTACTCGCTCACCCACGACCTATCCCTTGGACTTTCGTTTTCGGGAGAGCCTTGGCGACGGGTCGTTCACGACGGCACGGTTTGGGTCGGCGAAGCGGGAGAAGACCCCCTGCTTGGGCGATTCGTCCATTCATATGCGGCGTTCTCGGTCTCCTGTGTCGCGCGATTCTATCTTGCGGGGTACGATTGGCGTTTCTTCGTGGAGCCACAGGTGGGCTGGAGCCGGCGAATGCACAAGAATCTGGATCATCTTCGAGTGGAGGAGGGTCGCCTTGCGAGCTATGGACTAGCCCTTGAAGCGCTTTCGACCAATGACCTCACCGTGGGGACCGGCCTCGGTATGGAGTATGTTTGGGATAGGGTCGCCGTGGGCCTTCGAGGGCTCGCGGAGTTGGTAAACGGCAACGACAGGGCTTACCGGGCGAGGCTGCTGCTCCATGCCGCCTACGACTTCTACCCCTAGGGACAAGTGAGCGACTCTTCCCCTTATTGATTCGAGATGACCGCAATGCCCTATTCAACGAAGAAACCGCCCGCGCGGTGCTTTTTTTTCCTATGAGTACTCGTCGTTACAAGCTCCGAGGACGCGCGCCGCTACCGTCGTTCAAGATTGACTACTGTAAAGCTCTGAACCCAGAGCAGCTTGCGGTGGTAGAAGCTCAAAATGGCCCCCTCCTAGTCATTGCGGGGGCGGGTTCCGGAAAGACCAGGGCTCTTGTCTACAGGGTTGCCCGTCTTCTCGAGTCAGGCGTGAAGCCTCGCGAGATCTTGCTTCTGACCTTCACCAACAAGGCAGCGCGCCAGATGCTCACAAGAGTGGAGGAGCTGGTCGGAGGCGAACTCGGAGCTCAGGCGAGTCGGGTCCAGGGAGGTACTTTCCACTCGGTAGCCAACCGAACTTTGCGTGAGCATGCCCAGCTTCTGGGATACGGAGAACGCTTCGGCATCATGGACATGGGCGACGCATCCGATCTTATGAAGGCGTGCATGGCCGAGCTGGGCTTCTCCTCGTTGGGCCGTCGTTTTCCAAGATCGGATGTGGTCCTTCGTCTTCTATCGATGGCTATCAATACCCAGACCCCCATCGCAGATGTCATAGCCGATCGTCACCCACGGTTCATTTCTCTAACCGAGGAGATTCTGAAGGCAGCCGGCCGATACGTAGAGCGAAAAGTATCCATGGACCTGATGGACTTCGACGATCTCTTGATGAACTGGAGGATTCTGCTCGCTGATCACGAGCAGGTGAGATCCGCGCAGAGTGGCGGCTTTCGACACGTGCTTGTCGATGAGTACCAGGACACGAATCGTCTCCAAGGTGACATAGTCGACTCATTGTCGAGCGTTCATGGAAATATCATGGTCGTGGGAGATGATGCCCAGAGCATCTACTCCTTCAGGGGGGCTCACTTCGCCAATATTCTGGGCTTCCCTGACCGGCACCCATCCTGCCAAGTCTTCCATTTGACGGCGAACTATCGTTCGACCCCTGAGATTCTCGAACTCGCAAACCATTCGATCTCCAACAACACGCGGCAGTTCCACAAGAATCTGAAGTCGGTAAGGGGAAGCGGCCCCAAGCCCGCCCTCATTCCCTGCCAGGACGTCTATCAGCAGGCGGAGCTGGTATGCCAGCGTCTGCTCGAGCTGAGAGATGAGGGAGTTGGTCTTGATGATGCCGCGATTCTATATCGCGCTCACTATCACTCGATGGAGCTGCAGCTCGAGCTGTCTCGGCGAGGGATCCCCTTCGTGGTGCGTTCCGGTCTTCGATTCTTCGAGCACGCTCACATCAAGGATGTATTGGCTCACCTGCGGTTTCTGCACAACCCGCTGGACGAGCTCGCTTTCAAGCGAATGGTGGGGCTACGTCAAGGTATAGGCTCGGCGACGGCGGACCGTCTCTGGAGCTGGGCCCAGGCGAGATCGGCCACGAGCGGTACTCCACTCAAGGCCCTTCTTCGCAAGGAGGCTCTGCTCGAGGCACCCTCGAGAGGACGTTCTGGATTGGAGCAGCTCCAGTCATTGCTGCGCGAGCTGTCGAGCGCTTCCTTCGAGGATGCACCAGCCGCTCAGATTCGCGAGGTCTTGGAGGCGGGCTATGCCGAGCAGGTTCGCTCTCGCTGGCTAAATGCGGAGAGCCGTATCGAGGACATTCTTCAGCTTGCCGACTTCGCCGAGCAGTACGAGGAGCTGGGGGCTTTCTTGGCGGAGGTGGGTCTGCTGACGGAGCTGGAGGGTGAGGATATCGTCGAGGGCGGTGAGCAGGACGAGGCTGTTACTCTCTCCTCCATTCACAAAGCGAAGGGCCTGGAGTGGAGAGCCGTCTTCGTTATTTGGCTCGCGGATGGGCGGTTTCCGGTTGCCTCCTCCTACAAGGATCCGGGAGGGCTCGAGGAGGAGAGGCGCCTCTTTTATGTGGCAAGCACTCGCGCCAAGGACGAGCTCTATCTTTGCCATCCGATCATGCACGCGGCTCGTGACGGCGAGAGGATCGTCATGAAGGCCTCCCCGTTTCTGGAGGAGCTACCTTCGGGATCAGAATCCCCCTACGAGAAATGGTTGATTGATTTGGAGGATGAGGACGTTTCTCTCGAGCTGAACTCCAATGAACCGGCGACGTCGCTCAGGGAAGCTCCCGATCAAGCTCAAAGGAAGCTTGGCTCAAAGTAGTCGTGCCGCCATGAGACAAGAGCGTCCCGGGAAGGGCCTCATTGACCGGCGGCAGTGCCCTCGCTACCATGCGCGCTGACATTTGCGGTTACCATCTACAACGCGACCTCTTCGTTACATCTTGAGCGTGATGCGGTCCGGGGAGTGAAGAATCGGTTGCCGCCAGGCTTCATACATAGGACATGAACCAAAGGTCTCACACCCTAGCCACCTCCTCTCGAGAAAATGGCCGCCGAGCTTTCGCCGTAATGGCAAGCCTGAGTAGCCTGGAGGGTCCTTCGTGAGCGATCGACGTGTGCTGGGGATCGACCTGGGTACGACCAACACCTGTGTGGCGCATGTGCGCAACAAGGTCCCCAAGGTAGTTCCTAGCGATAAGGGAAGGCTGGTCCTCCCATCGGTCGTCGGCCTTTCGGAGCGAGGCTCCCTCGTAGTTGGAAACGTAGCCAAGGAACAGATGGTGACGAGACCCCAGGCCACCATATATGGGCACAAGCGCTTCATTGGAAGGCCCTTCAACAGCCCCTATGTCCGTCATCTCGCACAGAAGGTCAGCTACGAAATCGTCGAAGGCAAGGACGCGCAGGTGGCGGTACGTCTGGGCGACAGAGTGATGGAACTACCAGAGGTGTCGAGTCTGCTACTGGACCACATCCGCATCGTGGCCGACCAGTTTCTTGGAGGACCGGCGGAGGACACGGTCATCAGCGTCCCCGCTTACTACAACGATAATCAACGAGCTGCCGTGAAGCGTTCGGGTGAGCTGGCCGGCCTGAAGGTGCGACGGATAATCAACGAGCCCACGGCGGCGGCGCTCGCTTATGGGTTCAACCGGGGGTTCAACCAGAAGATCCTGGTCTTCGATCTTGGTGGTGGAACCTTCGATGTCAGTGTCTTGGAGGTCGAGGGTAACGTCTTCCAGGTTGTAGCCACGGGGGGAGATACGTTTTTGGGCGGCGTGGATTTCGACGAAAGAATAATCGACTATGTGCTCGAGGAGTTCAAAAGAGAGCACCGAATCGATCTCTCGAACGACTTGGTCGTGCTACAGCGCATTCGAAATGCCGCCGAGACCGCCAAGATGGATCTCTCGCTCCTCTCCAATGTCGTGATAACCCTGCCGTATGTTACAGATCGCAAGGGTCGCCCAATTGACCTGCGCCTTCCTCTTTCGCGATCGGATCTCGACGGTTTGACGAAGGATCTGGTGGACAGGGCCTTTCTCATTTGCGACAAGGTTTTGGCCTCCAAGGGACTCTCGCCTCACGACATGGACGAGATCATCTTGGTAGGGGGCCAGACCCGGATGCCCTTGGTCCAGACGCGGATCCAGGAGCACTTTGGAAGACCCGCTCGAAAGGGCGTCCACCCGGAGGAGTGTGTCGCACTTGGAGCTGCTCTGCTGGCCGACTCCCTGGATCAGATCGACGCGGTCACCCTCATAGATGTTCTAGGCATGCCCATAGGCATTGCGGCGCCAGGTGGCCGATTCAAGAAGGTAATCGACAGGAACGTCACCGTTCCCTACGAGAAGAGCCTAGGACTCCCGAAATCCTCTAGCGAGGACGGGGTCGTGGAGCTGGACATCTTTCAGGGAGACTCGGACAAGATCATCGATAACGAGTATCTGGGGAGCGTGCGTTTTCCCCGCGGAGTGGAGCGAGTGACTTTCAGGCTGGATGAGGAAGGCATTCTTCAGCTATCCGTTGTGGAGCCCGGCGGGGCACGACGCAATGTGAACCTAGCCACGCAAACGACTCCACCCAGTCTCAAGCTCGCCTTGGAGGAAGAGATGGAGCGCCAGAGGCTCGCAGCCGAGTCCAGCGGTAGCGAACAACCGAGGGAGGGCTTGTTCGCGTCGATACGGCGCGTACTAGGTAGGGGATGATCGTTCGCCAACGACTTTCTTGACAATCAAGCCGTGCCTTGCGGATACTCTGGCCTGCCGAAGCGCACCGGTAAGGATGCCCAGGTCGTTTATTGGTGCTTGTTGATGCGCAAAGGCGAGCAGGAGCGCGTATAACTCAGCGGTAGAGTGCCATCCTCACACGGTGGAAGTCCCTGGTTCGAATCCAGGTACGCGCACAAGATGAACCACGAAGGGCCTCTCCTCAATGAGGCCCTTCGGCTTTTAAGGGAACTGGCGGCCGGGACGATCGTCCACGGCTTTTTGATTAACGGGGCTCGACTCTGCTTCGTGATCTGATGCTTCCTCTGACTCCGACTCATCGGCTTCCCGCCAGATTCGCTGGACCCAGCTGACGGCCATGGGTGGAACATCCACATAGCGAGTAGTGAGGCCGGCTTTCTTGGCGTCGTTCATCAAACGGCCGAGCATAATCGCGGCGCTAAGATCTATTCGGCCAAGACTGCCGAGACGCAGCACGAGCTCCTTGGCTTGTGTGTGACGCTCCAAGGCGTCGTTGAATACCTCTTCGACCAATGGCGCCGATCCGAACCAAAGGACTCCCCGGGGGCGAAGGTTCAGTGCCTCACCATCCAGCCAGACATCCACGAGCACCCTCTGCTCTCGGCGAAGGTGGTGAGCTACGGCAAGACCGATGCCGGCAAGCACGGCATAATCAATCCGCGGAGCCAGAAGCAAAGTCAGCCCAAAGGTAATCCAAGCAATATGACCTTGGGGCCTGGAGTATTGACGTAGTCGCCAAAGCTCGGGCAGGCGTAAAAGACCAAACACCGAAGCTATGAGAATCCCCGCCAGGGATGCCTTGGGAAGTGGCGAGAGCAGCCCCATGATTGGAATGAACGCGAGGACACAAAGACCCGTTACAAGACCACTCCACTTGGTCTTGGCGCCCGCGAGCCTATTGAGTGCGCTTCTCGAAAAGGAGGCTCCCACTGGGAAGCCCCCGAACACCCCCGCCGCTATGTTCGCCGCTCCTTGACTGATGAACTCTCGGCCCGCGTTCCACCTGCGTCTATCCATGATGGCGTAGGTGCGCGCAATGGAGGCAGCCTCGGAAAAACCTATTATGGCGATGACGGCGCCACCAACCAGGAGCCCAGGCAGAAGCTCGTAGGGTAGATCCAAGCGGGGCCGGGGGAGGGCTCCATCCATCTCCCCCAGAACGGGCCCGCCATAACCGAAAACGTGGCTGTACGCGATTCCGGCAACGATCGCGATCAGCACCCCAGGAAATGCCGGATGCACTCGACGGCCAATGAGGCTGATGGCCGCGGTGGTCGCCGCAATCACTAGTGCTGCTGGGTTCCATGAGGAAACGTTCGACAAGGCCCAAAACGCCCTCGCCATAATGGGGCCGTTCTCCGGGACCACGCCAAGGGCAGCGGGCACCTGCGATGCGAGAATCAACAACGCCGCTGCGGAGACGAAGCCCAGCAAGACGGGCTGGGCCAGCAGATAGGCCAGGGCTCCCAATCCTAGGAGCCCGAGCATTACTCGTACGACGCCCACTATCAACGCGAGCAATGCCGCCGCGGTCATGTAGGTGGCCGAGCCAAGGGGGGCAACGGTCGCGAGAACGCCGAGGGTCAAAAGGGAAGTAGTGACAGCGGGACCTACCTGGAGGTGCGGAGAGGAGGCAAAGAATGCGGCGGCGATGGCGGCGGCCGATAGGGCATAGATGCCCACATATGCGGGGATGCCCGCCAGCTCCGCATAGGCGAGCGCCTGAGGGATGGCGACCAAGGCAACCGTGAGGCCGGCTACCAAATCGTAGCGAAAGGTCGCGATGCTCGAGTATTTCTCGGTCACGGGGGTCTCGGCTCAACGCAGGACTACGACTATTTCCTGCTTGGTGAACTTTGGTATTGGAGCAAGCAATTGAAACTCGATTCACTGGAGCGCCCATTGAACCTGGGGCACCTTTGGAAAACCGAGGAGGAGCTGTTTGTCAGGGCGGCTTGCCGGTTGGAGAAGAAAGGGAGAGGGGGATCCTCGCAAATGGGTGCTGGGTCGAGCCCCCACGTTCGCGCCTAGGAAGAAAGCTATCAAGTCTGCACAAGTAGCTCGTTAATTGCATCTTTGGGCACTAGATGTCCTTTTCAGTCCCTGAAACCGGCAGCTATTCATGGGCTCGAGAGCCTAGGGTCCCTATTCCAATCTCGCTGCCCGTATCAGCCCCCGGTTGCCGGAGAAGAGTAGTTAGAGGGGCCGCTCTTTTCCGAGCATGTAGCCTACCTTTCGCATGAGCGCATCAAGATCGAAGGGCTTCTCGATGAAGTCCTCCGCCCCAAGCTCGAGGCACAGTCGCCGGCTGAACTGATCGGTATGCGCGGAGAGAAAGATGACCGGAATGGCCCGAGTATCGCTGCGTTCCTTCAGCTCTCGGCAAACATCCCGGCCGTCCTTGATGGGTATGCCGACATCGAGCATGACGAGATCTGGGCAGTGGGCGACCGCCGCCTCGAGCGCAGCCTCGCCATCCTGTGCTGTCACCACGGTAAAGCCATGCAGCTCGCAGCCACGACGAAGCAGCCTGAGAATATCCGGATCGTCATCGACACAAAGAATCTTGGACATGCCGTGTATTATAGCGCCTAGCTTCTTTCCGTTTGGACTTACGATGCAGGTGACCTCAATCCTCTCATATGGGCACACCCCTGCATGCCTGCCGCGGGAGAGCCCGTTTGTGGCCTGGCGATAGCGGTTCGAGCACTTCGCTGTCGGCCGATAGGCCATCGATGGAGCTGCGTTTGGACGGGCACCTCAGAAATTGAGCACGACCATGATACGCTAGGCGGCAATGTTCAAGAGCGCTTTCCTCGTTGGAGTACTTGGCTTCTTGGTCCTGGGGTGTCCTGGTCGCTCCGGGGGCGACGACAGAGAGCTGGAGGCGCGGGCTCGTTACCTCGCTGGTATAGCGCACCTGCAGGATGCGCGTTTTGGCGAGGCGGTTTTGGAGCTCAACGAGGCGGTCCAGCTCGACCCCGATCGCGTTGAGGCTCATCATAGCTTGGGTGAGTCATACCTCGGACTAATGCGATACACGGACGCCGAGGCGAGCTTCAGGCGGGCACTGGAACTCGAGCCCGGCAAGTACCTTTCCCAAATGGGGCTCGGGCACGCACTGCGGCTGCAAGGACGCTCGGATGATGCTGTAGCGGCCTACAGGGAGGCCGCGCGTTTGAAGCCGGATCATCCCGGCCCTCGGATTTCCATGGGTGAGGTTCTGGAGAGCATGGAAGACGAGGCTGGAGCCGCAGAAGCTTTCGCCGAGGCCGCAAGCCTCATGGAGCCGGAGCTTGCCGCGAGACCACTTGCCAGGTCCGGGAAGGCCCTCGCTGCTGCCGGACGATACGATGAGGCACGAACAACATATCTTGAAGTGTTGAAGCTACTTCCCGAGGATTTGGATTCCTGGTTGGGGCTAGCGGAGGCCAGCGTTCGCTCCGGTATGCTGGATGAGGCAATAGAGGCCTATCAGGCGGCTTCGCGCCTCGATCCCGACGACACGATCACCCTGCAGCTGCTGGCCGCATCCTACGAAGCCAAGGGGGACGATGCCAGGGCTGTCGAGACATACGAGGATGCGTTGAAAAAGGAACCCGAGAGCGCACGCCTCTGGAAGGGCCTGGCAAGTCTGCATCTCGCAGGTGAAAGAGAGGATGAAGCGGCCAAGGCCGCCGCCGAAGCTTTGGAGCATCTTGGAGGTGACGATGTCGATTTGATACGCGCCGTAGCCGATCTTCTCGCCAAGATGGGAGATGCCAGAAGAAGCGCGGAGCTATACCGTCTCCTCCTTCTCGAAATGGATGACGATGCCTCACTCTGGATAGCCTTGGCGAGACAGCTCGACAAGATGGGCCAATCCTTGGAGCTTCAAAGGATCTGTGCTCGCCTGAAGGAGCTAGGCGAGCGCAACGGGGTCACATCGAGGGATCTCGAGTGGTGCAACGAAAGGATGAGAAGTAAAAAGCAGGAGTCCTCTTCTCGTTAGAGCTTCCGGTAGACCCCACACACCACGCCCAGGATCTGAGTGCTGCGAAAATCCGAGCGGTTGACATAGATGGGCGCTAGCCGCTCGTTTGCCGGCTGAAAGCGAATCCTCTCACCTTCGGGGTAGAATCGCTTGAGAGTGGCTTCATTCTCGATCATTGCGACGACCATTTCTCCACGTTCGGCGTTGAGCTGCTTTTTCACGAAGACATAGTCGCCATCGAAGATGCCATCATCGATCATGGAGTCTCCCGTGACACGCAAGGCGAAGACTCGCTTGCTGGTGCCGCCGAGGAGGAAGCTGTCGATGCTCACCCTGTCCGTGACTTCCTCTTCAGCCAGAATCGGCTCTCCGGCGGCTACTCTTCCCAACACGGGAACATCTACCATCCCCTGGCTTGGCAGCACGGCATGGACGAGGCTTGTGTGCTTGGAGGAGGGCTCGGTGGAAAGAAGTGCTCTGGCCTTCTCGGTCGGGTTCAGGCCGCGAGAGATCCTATCGCCTCTTTCGAGGTAGCCCTTTCTTGCCAGGGCCTTGAGGTGGTCATTGACCCCGTTGGTGGAGCGAATGTCGAAGTGAGCCCCGATCTCACGAAGGGTGGGCGGATAGCCCTTTTTCGTGATGGCGCTGACTATGAAGGAAAGAACCTCCTTTTGTCGGGCGGTGATCTCGGGGGAGATTTGGGAGCGTGACATTGAGTTCTCCACTTTCGGGAAACGGAGGGGCTGAACGAATGAGCTGTTGGACCCCGGCAGTATACTGAACGTCCGGCTAGGCTTCAAGTAAATTGGGGCCGGGCCTGTACACCCTGAAAACCTGGCTCATGAATCGACCATGAGGTAGACATCGTCCGATGTCGGGCCCTCTACGGCATATCCTCCTTGGCACAAGGGTCGCTCTGTCTCGTCCCGGCCTAGTCACCGTCTACGGATTCGTGGAGCTTGTCTCTGGCCTGACGGTGCTCTTGCCCCTGCTATTGGCGGGAGCCCTTCTGACCCAGGCCATCGCGAGCGTTCTGCCGCTTGCTGTCCTCTCCTTCGATGGAGCCATTCTGAGTCAGACAGTAATCGCTCGGATTTCCTCCTCGTCCTTCCTTCTGCCCGTGCTCGGGTTGGCGCTGTCGGGCACACTTCTTTCCGGTGTGCTTCGAATCTTCGTACTGGCCGGCTCCCTTGGAGTCTTCTCGGAGGATCTGCGTGGGCGGGCGCCCGCCAGCACGTTCATCGAGAACGCATGTGCTCGCTTCCCCGCCGGGCTTGGCGCTGGCCTGCTGATAGTTCTCATCGGTGTTGCCCTAGCGGGCTGGTCCGGCATCATGCTTTGGAGCGGGGCCGTACTTTTCGATCATTCGCTAACCGATCCAAATGCCTCCCATCTTGGCGCCGCCGCCGCACTCGCCTTCATAATCGTCCTCTTTCTCTTCTCGGTGTTCTTCTTCGAGGTGTTAGTCCGCCTTACGTTGATCAAGGTCCTGGTCGGTGGAGAAGGCCCGGTCGTTGGCTTCTGGGAGGCAGTCTCCTTGATTGGGAGGCGTCTTGGCGCGGTGCTGACAATTGCGGCCTTTTTCATTCTGGCTCAGCTTCTCCTCGCGATTGTCTTGTCCACGACCAGCATGCCCTTGACGTTTCTGGCTGTGGAAGCTTCGATGAGTCGGTGGGGGATTGCGGCAAGGCTCGTGCTTCTTCTCATACAGACACTCGCCGGTGCCGTTCTCACGCTAGCCGCATACTCGGCGTTCTCCGCCTTGGTCCTCGACGATGAGGGCGAGTTGCCCGAGCCGACACGAAGAGAGCCCGTTCTTCCCCCCAAGACAACCGAGCCCCCTGTTCCTCTCTTGATTGCCCGCCCCATGGAGCCCGTGGCCAAGGCCGTGCCCATCCTTCCCGCCAAGCCAATCGAGGAGGACACGTAGGGGCGGCCGAGCCTCACGACCCGCGCATGCCTCCGAGGAGGGGTGGGCCTGGCGCACGGAAAAGATGACTTCGCGCCAGCTGGAATCACCAGCGCCTGGATCAGGAGCCGGAGGCGCGCTTCTTTTGGGGGCGGCTTGTCTTGCCCTTCTTGGAGTGGGCGCGAGGCGAGGAGGCGGGCTTCTTCCTCTCTTTTGCTGGGTTCGCCTTGGCTTTCGAAGCTTGCTTGCCGCCTCGGTGTGCCTGCCTCCATGTGTCCTGCAGATAACAACCCAATCGCTCGGCCAAGAACTTCTCGAGCCGCAGCAGTATCAGGTCTGGCTGTTCGATAGGAGCAGCATGAGAGCCTTTCGGGACCATCAACAGCTCCGCGTTCGGAATGTGATCAGCCATCTCGTGGGAAAGCCATGCCGGTGTGAACGTGTCGTTCTCGGCGGCAATCACGAGGGTCGGAACGTCTATTCTTGGCAAATGGTCCCGAGCGCTGTGGGTAGAGGCGTAATGCAGCGCGTTGGCGAATACCTGGGCGTCCATCCGTGAGAGGTGCTCGAAGTAGGGCTGCAGATCCTCCAGCCTGATTAGGGATCGGTTGACCTCTCCGGCCAGAAGAGCCGTCCAGTATGCAAAGGAGGACGGCAAGAGGGCGCGCCATAGGCGCATCATCGCTTCCGGGAAGCCCGTGAAGAGCTGGTACAAGATGGGAAACATCTTCTTGAGGAACTCTCCATCGTGAAATGTGTCGAGCGGGCGGCCATAGGAGCCGCAAGTTGGCACCAATGCTCCTATTCTCTCGGGTCGGTGGCGATGCGCTTCCAGAATCACCTGCACGCCTACGCTGTGACCCGCCAGTATCACGGGCTCGATTGCGCCTATGTGATCGAGCACGGAGTAGAGATCATCGACGAGATCCTCTATGCGGAACCGATCCATGTGGAGGGGCGTCTTGCTATAGCCGTGACCCCGGTAATGGTAACGAATCACGCGATGCCGCGCGGCCAGCGTGGGTACAAGGTACTTCCAAACGAATCCATCGCAGCCGACACCGTCACAAAGAACGATATCCGGTTCCCTTGGATCCTCTCCTGGACCAGCAAGAGAGTAGAAGATCTCCGTTCCGTCCGACGATTCACACCAGCCTTCTGTGTACCTTTGCATGGTCATCCTGCTCTAACCCCCGGTTCCGGATGCCCGGTGAGGCGTCTGTGGTGTATCGAGGCCGTAGCGCTCGCACTTGGCTATCAAGTTGCTGCGGCTGATGCCCAGCTCGCGAGCGAGGCGGGACTTGTTCCAATGGGTCCTTATCAGACCCTGGTGGATCATCTCTTTTTCGAGGGCTTCCACCGCCGCCTTGA
>SKWY01000121.1 GCA_007128675.1 Deltaproteobacteria bacterium
CGCCCCTTCCCGAAAGAGCCCACTTGCCTGTGCGAGGAGCTTTGGCGAGCGATTGATTCAAGTGAAGAAGTCGCACCTTTGGGCGCAAGATAGACATCACCTGGACAGTGAAACGCAGGTGTGTCGAGCGCCGGCGCCGCCTTGCGATTGCCATGAGCCTGACCAGGGGATAGGGGGCAGCGTTTGATGCCTGGCGACTTGGGACTGCTCCAACGATCTTGAAAGACACCGCTCGAATGCTCTACCCTCCGAGCCGCCGAAAGTTGTGGGTCAGCGGTCGTCTTGGCGGCTGGCTCTGGTTTTTCTTCCTGAAAAAGGCCCGGTCGATCCTTCCAGGCCAGCTCATTTCTCACTTTGAATGCAGGTGCCCCCAAATGAAAACTAGATTGCTCACCGCCGTGATTTGTATTGCGCCGCTGCTATTTGCCTCTCAAGCCGCCGAGGCCTGGAGCCCCAAGATATCGGTTGATGATGATACTTGGATCCAGCTTGGCTTCCTTGGACAGTTTCGATTCGAGACAGGCCAGAACAAGGCAGGCGTAAACGAGGATCACTGGAACTACGAGTTCTATACGAGGCGCGCCCGAATAATGGGGCTCGGCTCCGTACACGAGAATGTGCGCTTCTTCTTCTCGACGGATGTTCCCAACACCGGTGGAGAGAACGTGGCGAACTCCATGGTTTGGAACGATGGTTTCGTGGACTTCCAGATCATGCCGGAGCTGAAGATCGCTTTTGGCCGGATCCTCGTGCCCTTCTCGGTGGAAAATCAGGCCTCCGCCGCGGCGCTCTTGGGCATCGACTACAACCTTGGCCTCCTGAAGACCCCGACGTTCGTCGACAGGGCATTCTGGAGGGACGATGGCTTCGAGGTGCGAGGGATTCTATTCGAAGGCCTCATAGACTACAGGCTCGGCGTTTTTCGTGGCGTGCGAGATTTCGAGCAGAACCCCCGGTTCGAGCCTCGTACGACGGGAATGGTGCTGGTCAACCTTCAGGACGCCCAGCCGGGATGGTTCTATAATCCCAACAGCCTCGGCTCCCTCGATGTCATCTCTTTCGGTGCCGGTTTCGACCGGGTGCCTCGAAGTGGCCGCAACTTCGACGACAGCCTGGCGCTTAGCGCCTTCGCTCTCATCGAGCAGGGCATTGCCGGTGGGCGCCTGAACGCCCTGATCGGCTACTACAACTGGGATGGCCCCGCTTGGGGCGGTGGCTTCGAGGGCCACACTCTAGGGGCGCAGCTGGGCTTCTTGATTCCAGGTGAGGTGCTGACAGGCCGCCTGCAGCCGGTCGTCCGCTTCCAAAGGCAGGACGATACGCGAGATCCGGAAGACGGTGGGGGAGCAGGCCTCACTCTCAATACGGTCAACCTTGGACTCAACTATTACCTCAAGGGACAAGCGGTGAACTTCAAGGTGGATTATGCTCTAAACGATCGCCTTGATGCCGACGGCCTCGGAGCCGACACATTGCGCCTTCAGGCCCAGCTTCTCTTCTAAATAGAGAACGAGGCGGGCCACGGCCGTTAGGTCGTGGCCCGACGCCAAGAGGCGCCGAAATCTGGAGAGACGAGATGATTAGGGCTTTTTTCCAGCCAACCGAGATTGAAGAGGCGCTTCGTCTAGGGCGCGAGCTTGGTGATTCGGCGGCCTTTCTGGCGGGGGGCACCGAGCTCAACGCCGGCTATGCGTCTCCACCGCCCAACCTAATCTCCCTTGCCAGGCTCGATCTTGGCGGTATCGAAAAACGGGCGGGCCTCCTTGCGGTGCCCGCCACCCACACGATCCAGCGAATACTGGATGCGCCCGGCATTCCGCCCGTTCTGGCCAAAGCCTGCCGGAACATCGTGAATCGCAACGTGCGAAACATGGCCACGATTGGTGGTCATATCGCGTGCAGGAAGTCCTGCTCGGACATAATCCCCGCCCTCGTGGCTCTCCAGGCAAGCATGGAGATGACCCTGGTTGCGACCGGCGAGGAGAAGTCCTGCCCAGTAATGGAGTTCGTCGAGAGTGCTTTGCCGGGGGCCTTGATTCGGCGGGTACTCGTTCCCGATGAGAGTGGGCGAGGTGTTGCCATAGAGAGCTACACGCGAAGCGGCAACGACATGTCGATTATCACTGTTGCCGCGAGCATCGGTTTTCAAGAGGACAAGGTAGAGCGCCCCATTTTGGTCGTTGGGGGTGTCGCCAAGAGTGCGGTGCGCCTCGAAGACCTCGAGAGTTCGATCGATGGGGGTCCGCTTCCCCCTCTCGAAGAGATCGAGGAGCGGGTTAAGGAAAGCGTCTCTCCGATCTCGGATCTACGGGGCTCAGCCGAACTCAAGCGTCATCTCGCGGGAGTCCTGATGGCCCGGGCCCTTGGCCGAGCGGCGAAGGCGAAAGAAGGAGGCGAGCGATGAAGGTTGTTTTCGAGCTGAACGGCAGGGAGCGCGCCTTCGATGTCTCTTTGGATGAGAGGCTCGGTGCCCTCTTGAAGCGTGAGGGTCTTCTTTCCGTGCGTAACGGTTGTGATGGCCAGGGCTCTTGTGGCGCATGCTCCGTCCGTCTCGACGGCAGGACCGTCAACTCCTGCCAGATCCTCGTAGCTCAGGTCGATGGCAAGAGGGTTCAAACCCTGGAGTCCCTCTCGGCGCATGACCAGCTCTCACCCCTTCAGTCGGCCTTCATCGACGCCGGAATCGTGCAGTGCGGATACTGCACGCCGGGTATGTTGATGGCGGTAGAGGATCTTCTCGAGCGCGAAGAGAGCCCTACCCGGGAGCAGATAAGAGACGCCGTCTCGGGCATCTTCTGTCGCTGCTCCGGGTACGAGCAGATCTTCGCGGCCGTGGATCTCGCCAAGAAGAGAATGGCCGATCCCGACTTCAAGGCCAAGCTGGCGCCCGAGTTTCGCCCCGAGCTTCGCGTGGTGGGCAAGGCGAAACGAAAGGTTGACGGGGTAGATCTGGTCAAGGCAAGACCGTCGTTCGTCGAGGACATGGTCAGGCCCGGCGCCTGCCACCTCAAGGTCCTTGGCAGCCCCCACGCGCACGCCTACATCAATCGGATCGACACGAGCGCGGCAGAGGCGCTCGATGGCGTCGTGATGGTCGTAACACATGAGACCTGCCCCGATGTCTACTACAACCAGGCGGGCCAGGGTTTCCCCGAGCCCTCACCCTACGACCGCAAGATGTTCGGATCGAAGGTGCGCCACGTGGGCGATCGCGTCGCGGCCGTCGTTGCCGAGTCCGAGGAAATTGCCAAGAAGGCGCTCGAGCTAATCGAGGTCGAATACGAGGTCCTCGAGCCGGTTTTGAGCATCGATCGGGCCTGCGCCAAGGATGCTCCAATCGTGCATGACTCGGAGGTCTCGTACGTGGTGGGCGCTCCCGAGAATCTAGACAACAGCGGCGCAGATCCTCGCGACGGCAAGATAATCTATCAGTTCCCGATCCATGCCGACCCAAGGCGTAACGTGGCGGCCTCCGTTTCGGGCGGCATTGGCGATCTCGAAAAGGGCTTCAAAGAGGCCGATGTAGTCATCGAGCGGGAGTACTCCTCCAGCCAGGTGCAGTGCACGCCCGTCGAGCCCCATATCGTCTACACGCGGATGGAGAAGGGCCGTCTCGTCATCCACGGCTCTACTCAGGTGCCCTGGCACCTTCGGCGCATCATCTCAAGGGTGCTCGGTATCAGGGAGAACCAGATACGAGTCATCAAGGAGCGTACCGGCGGCGCCTTCGGCTCGAAGCAAGACATGGTGCTCGAGGAGATCGCTGCCTACTGCACATGGGTCAGCGGAAGAGACGTTCTTTATAGGTACACCCGGGAGGAAGAGTTCATAGCTTCTCGCACGCGGCATGTAATGGACGTGAAGGTGAAGCTTGGTGCAAGGAGGGATGGCACGCTGACCGCGGTTCATATGGACGTGCGCGCCAACACCGGTCCCTACGGTGCTCACTGTCTGACCGTTCCCATGAACGCCTGCTCGAAGTCCCTTCCGCTATTCCTTTGCGAGAACATGGGCTTCGATGTGACGACCTACTACAGCAACATTCCCCCTACAGGCGCTTATCAGGGTTATGGGGCGCCAAAGGGCTCCTTTGCCCTGCAGCTTGGGGTAGCCGAGCTTGCCGGCGAGCTGGGCATGGACCATTTGGAGCTCGTCGAAAAGAACAGGGTTCGAGAGGGCTCGATGCTCGAGATACTTCGCTGTCTTGGTGAAGGAAGGGAAGGCGCTCCCCAGCGCGTCTACACCTGCGGTCTCGGACCGGCGCTCGAACAGGGTTCCTCGATGATTGGGTGGGGCGAAAAGGAGAAGAGCGAGGATCCCGACGTTCGAATCGGCAAGGGGTTTGCCATCATCCAGCAGGGCTCCGGGCTGCCGGATCTGGATCAGGCCAACGCGACCCTGACGATGTTCGGGGACGGGACCTTCATGCTGCTCTCGGGCGGAACGGACATGGGAACCGGGCTTGATACGGTCACCGTGAAAATGGTCGCCGAGTGCCTTTGCACGCCGATGTCCCATGTCTCGCTCATACCCGCGGATACGGACGTCAGCGGCTTCGATGTTGGCGCCTATGCCTCCAGTGGGACCTTCTTCTCGGGCGGCGCAGCGCTGAACGCCGCAAAGGCCATGAAGGAGGAGATCCTGGATGCGGCATCGGGCATGCTTGGCGAGCCGCTCGAGAACCTAGAGATCGTCCATCCGGGAGAGGTGCGCGGCAAGTCGGGCTCCGTCACCTATGGAGACATCGCCCTTCATGCGATGAGCGGCACCGGGAGGGGGCAGCTCACCGTGACCCGGCATTTCGTCACCAGCAAGGCATCCTTCCCCTACGGAGCGCATTTCTGCCAGGTGGCCGTCGATACCAGGACTGGGAAGGTGAAGATCCAGAAGTACCATGCCCTCCAGGATGCCGGTACGCCGATAAACCCGGAGCTGACCATGGGCCAGATCTTCGGGGGCGTTCTCAAGACCATCGGTCACTCGTTGTTCGAGGAGATGATCCTTGATGAAAGAGGCCGCTGCCAAAACGCCAACCTCCTAGACTACAGGGTGCCGATGGTAAGCGACCTCCCCGAAGACTTCCAGGTCAGGCTCATCGAGACCGACGATCCCTTTGGTCCGTATGGGAGCAAGTCGGTCTCGGAGATCGCCTGCAACGGAGCTGCTCCGGCCATAGCCGCGGCCATTCACGACGCCATCGGCGTGTGGATCCGCTCCTGGCCGTTTTCGCCGGAGAAGATCCTGAAGGGGCTTGGAAAGATCTAGCTTTCCAAGCCCGCTTCAAGATGACTCGAGTCTACTGGACAGTAATGCTCAAGTCGTAGGTCTGCGTGTGGGTCGACCAAAGAAGGACTCTGACAAAGTAGGTGCCTCCGCCGTCGGCAGGGACCGTATAGTTCATAGTCTCGTTGTCGGTCGTACTCGTTGCGGACGTGAGGCTCGTTGTCGGGTTGTCCTCATGGCGGAGGAAGATGTCGACATCACCGTCGGCATGGGTGAACAGCGCTTCTACCGTGACCTCATCCCCGGGCGAGAGAGAGAAGCTGAACCAGTCCTCGGCCCTGCTCCCGCATAGCGTAAGGCCTGTCTCGTTGAAGGGCAGAGTGACGGCGGCGGCGGTCTCATGGCTATGGTTGCCGGCGTACTGGTCCGGGGCGCAGTCGAGCTCGCAGACGTTGTTGACGCAGTCGAAGTCCTCGGCATTCGGGCAATCGTCCACGATGTTGCATTCAACGCAGTAGTCCGCTCCATCGGCGCAAACGAGGCCATAGTCCTCGCAGTCCTCTGTCGTCGTGCACTCGCTCATCATACATGCGTGGTGGTGGCAGACCTCTCCCAATGTGGGGCAGTCGCCGTGAACGTCGCACTGTGGTGCTCCGAGCCCCTCTATGATGAGATCGTAGCTGTTCATGTCCGCAAAGGTGGAGAGCGAAACCCTAAGGTAATATGTTCCGCCTTCCCCCTCCGGGACGATATAACCGAAGTCCTCGTTGTCGGTGAAGGAGGTTCCCGACGCCACGGCCGTCCCCTCGGGATCCTTGAAGAGCCGCATGTCGACGTTGCCAACGTCATGCGTGAAGAGCGCGGTGAAGGAGTAGACCTCCTCGGCATCCAGGTTGAACACGAACCAGTCTTCGGCTCCACCGCCGCAGAGGGTGAGGCCCGTCTCATCGAAGGGCAGGTTGATGGCTGCCGCTGTATCCCAGGTATCGTTACCGGCATACTGATCGGCTTCACAGGTGACGCACTCGTTGTCGATGCACATCTCGTCGGCGCCGCAGTCCTCCGCCTCGAAGCAGTCTACAGGCACACAAGTATAGTCGATGCATAGTGCTATGCCGGTGCAGTCGTCCCTATTGAAGCACTCCACGGATCCGGTTTGGAGAATCTCGAGTTCATAGGGCTGCTCGAGGACGTCGCCATCAAAGTCCCAAACCCTTAGGTAGTAGGTGCCGGTATCATCGAAAGGAACTCCGTACTCGATAAGCTCGTCATCGGTTGAGGTCATGGAGGTTCGAACCGAGGTTCCCTCGGCGTCGGTGAGCCTCATGTCTATGTCGCCATCGGCGTGCGTGAAGAAGGTCGCGATGGAGTAGACATTTCCTCCCTCGAGGGTGAAGCTGAACCAATCCTCGGCATCGGGGCCGCAGAGCATCAGCTCTGTTCTTGCGAAGGGCAGCGTGAG
>SKWY01000392.1 GCA_007128675.1 Deltaproteobacteria bacterium
GCCTCACGGGAAACAAGGGCTCTCTCTTGCCTCCTCTCATCTTGCTCTTCCTATTGCTCATCTGGTCAAGGAATAGACAGGGTACGAGGGCCGCTAAAAACGGGCGGATGTCCAGCAATGGATCGTAATTCTGCGCCGTACAGCGTTCTGCGCCTCTGCGGATGAGCCCCGCCCGCCACGATACGCGTCAACAATGCTCCGTCGTGGTCGCCGGATCCTGGAACATCACTTCCACCTCTCTCGTTTCGTTGGAGTCCGGATCCTCGATGGTGCCTTCGAGCCCCACCGAGTGAAGACTGCAGCCGGCGAATAGCCGAACGGACTCCAGGACCAAGTCACCTATTACCAAGGGGCTTGGCAAGACAACGGAGAAAGCCTCGAGGATGCGGCTGCCGATCTTCGCATGGCAGCCCTGCTCCCATTCACTCTCATCGATAGGCTCGAGATCTAGAGCAATCGACTCGTATCCTATCGGCCTCAACGTGGCCGAGAGATTCTCTATGTCCACCTCCAGTGTCGCACAGCCAAGCTGCTCCGCCTCTGCAAGCTCTCTCGGCATGGCATGCCTGTAGGAGCCAGATACGACTCTCGTAACGGTTGGTCCACAGGCGGCGGTAAGGAGCAAGCCTGCCACGATAGAAGCCACATGGAGCACTCGCATCATTCGTCATTCTCCTCGCGCTCAATGGCGCACGCAACAAGGACTGCTTGGCGACAGGTCATGGCGCAAGCCCACCGCGAGGCCGGCCCACTGCGCCGCCACTTTCGGAATCGAATTGTCCGCTACGACCTGGGTAGCTTTGGCGGCCTTCTGGATGGACCCTTCTTCATCGATGGAATCCTGGGCCTTATCTTTCGGATGAGTTTCTCTATCTCCGAGAGTCCTCGCTCTAGCTGGGGGTCCTTTCCGGAAGCGTAGTCCTGAGGCCTGAAGAGCACCTCGATATCCGGATCGGTGCCGTAGTTCTCCACTGCGTACTCCACATCGGCGAACCAGGAGGCAAACTCGGGCTGTGTCGTGATGGTGCCATCCACAAGAGAGTGCCGCGGCCAGATGCCTATCACGCCGCCCCATGTGCGCGTTCCGATTAGCGGTCCCAAGCCGAACACCTTGAAGCTGTGGCTGAAGATGTCGCCATCCGATCCGGCATACTCATTCGTCAGCGCCACCATCGGCCCCATCGGAGCATCTAGCGGGTAGGAGAAAGGCGTGCCCCAACGATTGAGGTCATACCCTATTCTTTTTCGCATCAGCTTCGACAAGATGAGCTGCGATACATGTCCTCCTCCGTTGTATCTCACATCGATGATGAGCCCCGGATAGTTCACCTCCTGAAGGAAGTAGCGGTGAAACTCCGAGTACCCATGGGGGCCCATGTCCGGTATGTGCACGTACCCGACACGGCCTCGGGAGCGCCGATGCACCCAGGCGCGGTTGCTCTCGACCCAATCGCGGTAGCGAAGGCTCTTCTCTTGCACCAGGGTCTTGATGATCACCGTCCGCGGCGCGGCGGGGCGCGAACCCTTCCCTTTCGAGCGGACAGTGAGCTCTATGTCGCGCCCGGCAGAGTTCAAAAGAAGCTGATGAGGCGAGACGTCCTTTCCGACGGGCCGGCCATCCACCTCCAGGATCTCATCTCCCGCCACGACGTTCACGCCGGGTGCCGACAGCGGAGATGCGGCCTCCGTGCTCCAGCTGTCTCCCACGGGAACTCGCCCCACGCGCCAGGAGCCCGTCTTGGCGTCCTGCTCCAGATCGGCACCTAGGAATCCTTGATGCCAGTTCGACACGGGCCGGTAGTCACCACCGAGCTCGTAACAGTGCGATGTGCCAAGCTCGCCCTGCATCTCCCACATCAGATCCGAAAACTCGGAGCGCGCCGTGACGCGGTCAAGCAAGGTAAGGTAGCGGTCGTGCACCTCCTGCCAGTCGACTCCCGACATCTCGGCATTCCAGAAGTGATCTCGCTGAAGACGCCAGGCCTCGCGAAACATCTGGCGCCACTCTCTTTCGGGGATGACCTCTAGGCGGATACGGCCCATGTCAATCCATCCGCTCTCCCTTCCCGGCTCATCCTTTGGCGCCTGGCCGTCCGACTTGAAGGACGCGGGCACCACGCGGATCCGGTTGCCGCACCTGATCCCGAGAACCTTTGCGTCCGCCGAAAGAGATATGGTCGAGACGCCTTCGGCGACGGTCTCCGTCTTCCGCTCGTCGAGGATATAGGCTTGTAGAAGCGCCTTCGCTTCGGGCTCCGTGGAGGTCCAGCTCATGCCGAGGCTTCCCTCCGGTTGAACGGAGGTGAAGAGCACCCGGTCAGGGGCGCCTAGAATCTGCTTGTATAGTCCCTCCGCGACGGGGAAGCCGATGACCCGATCCTCGATCCCATCGAGATCGATTTCCACGGGCTCGGGCTCATCGGCCTTCTTTCCTTTCTTCACCTTCTTCGCCGCATCCTCTTTCGAGGAATCGTCGGTGGCGGAAGCACCAGGGGCGCGAGGCCGGCGCATGCCCGGCTCGAAGGGAGAAGGCGTGTCCTTCTTCAGCGGTATCAAGTACGGTTTCATGCCCTTGGGGAAGCCGAGATCGAAGAAGATAGAGTCATAGACCGGGTCGTAGACTCGAGCCGACAAGAAGTAGAGATAACGGCCGGAAGGATCGAACGATGGCTGGCCGTCGGAGAACTCCGAGCGGGTCACGGGAGTAACCTTGCCTGTCGAGACCCTGTAAAGGTGTATCGAGGAAGTGCGGTTGCTATCGGAGAAGCCGTAGGCGAGCCACCGGCCGTCAGGCGACCAGACAAGGCCGTGTACCGGAGCATGCTTGCTTCGTTCGACGAGCTTGCTCTTGCCCGTTCCAAGGTTCACCAAATGAACCTCGTGCCGGTGATTGCTCAGGGCAAGCCAGTCGCCTCCCGCAGGAGCAGGGACCATCTCCAGTGGCCGGCCGAGATCCTCACCCTTGATCCTCTTGATCCGCTGCTTGCTTCGCGGCTTTCCGGGCTCGCCCACGGGGAAGATGATGAGGCTCTCCTCCCCTCCCTCATCTGTCACGGCCGCAATCCTCTTCCCGTCTGCAAGCCAGACGCCGAGCCTGTACCGTGCCGAGCTCTTCTCTCCATGCCGAGCGGGCGCGCCTTCCCACAGCCCCATGCTGAACAGGCCGCCTCGATTCACGGTGGCAATGGAATGCCCCTTTGGATGGAGCTCGAATCCTTCGAGATGCCTTGCCGCCGGGACGAACTTTCGTGCCCTTTGCGCCCTTGGGCTGGCAAGACGAACCTCTATCTTCCTCGACTCGTTTGTCTTCGTATCAAGAAGGTAGAGGTCGGCTCCGGCGTGATAGACGATCCGGCCGTCATGTGCCGAGGGATGCCTCGCGTAGAACCCCTCGTGGTGTGTGTGCCGTAGCAGTCCCCGTCCCGTTGGAGTGCAAGAATAGATGTTGCCATGCCCCTCGTGGTCGGACAGGAAGAAGATCCTTCCATTGAGCCACATCGGGTTGGCGAGGTTTCCATCCAGACGAATCAGGGGCCGAAAGCGACCGTCACCGGCACGGTCGATCCATAGGGCTCCGGCGGTGCCGCCGCGGTACCGCTTCCAACGGGCCGGGTCGAACTGCCCCCGGCTTAGAACGCGGCCCTTGCCGCCGGGCTCGATCGAAAGGAGCCTTGCCGGGCCGAGCTCGAGAGGTCTTGGATGGCCCCCTTCGACAGGGACCGAGTAGAGACGAAGCTCGCCGCGCATCGCCGACTGATGGTCCGTCGACAAAAAGAGTGATCGTCCGTCGGGAGCCCAACCAGCGGGACACGTCGCTCCGCCAAGCCAGGTAAGCCTCGAAGGAGGTCCACCTTGGGCCTCCATGATGTAGACCTCGAGGGGTCCCTCCTCCTTCGCCGAGAAGGCGATCCGCGAGCCATCCGGAGAGAATCTCGGGAAGAGCGCTGTTCCCGAGTGCGCCGTAAGCCTCCGCGCGCTGCCTCCATCGGTGGAGACGCACCAGAGATCGTCCTCGCACACGAAAACTATCGTGTCGCCATGGAGTGTCGGGTGTAGGTAGTAGCCGTTCTGCGTCTTCATGTTGAGCCTCGCTCGTTTGCCCTAGATCGCCTGTTGCTGCTCTTGCTCGATGGAGCCGCGATAACGTTCCGTGACCGGCAACGTGTGGAGTAATGGTGCCGTGTACTAGAAGAGCCCGGTTATTGAGAGAGGCCAACATAGGCCATCTCGCATCGGTTGTCCCTCCCTTGATCGAGATAACCATGACCCAATGAAAAAGGCTGGGCAAACGCGGCACGACCAACCCTCTGTGTGCCGTTGTCTAGGAACGAATGACGGCTTTGCGAGTGGCCATATAAATGGGGCGACCAAGAACGAAGAGAATAGATGAGCCCAGCGACACGAATAGACGAGACGACAACGAATCGTTCATCGTCTACTCCCCATGGATAGCTTGGCAGCTCGAACGCCTAGCCGGGCTGCCAACATCTGTATCCGTCATCGGTGGGTACGCACCACTCACCCTCAGGGCATTCCCCGCATTCGAGGAGACCACCACAGCCGTCGGGGAAAGTTCCACACTCGGCGTTGAAATAACTGCACGTCCTTCTATTACACGCCGAGATACCTTCATCGTCGTCCGAGACGCAAGTGGCCAAATCGAAGAGCATGTATAGAAGCACCTTCTCCTGTGCGGTCATGGGGCCCTGACAGTGACTTGGAAATGCCGATGTATCCGTCCATCCAGTCGTGACGTGAAAAGCGCTGTAAACAACCCGTCCGCACATCTCATCCTCGGGAGCATCGACGGGAGTATTGAAGGTGAGTTGCTGTACCGATTCCGTTCCATGCGCTGCCATTGTCGTATGGATCCATCCTCTTCCCTCACCTGTGGCATTCCGGCAATGACCTCGCGGCTCATGAATCGTCAGCTCACCGCTGACGGGATTGGAGGCACCAACTAGATCCAGCCACTCCGAGAAGGCCGCTCCACGCTCGAAGCTACTATCGACGTAGGCCTGTGTCAGGCACGGGGGAGCCGGACAGATCGGATCCATATCGAAGCCACCAGCGCCATGACCATCCTGCCAATTACAAGTCGTGTGCAGAGGATCCGTTTGGTACCTAACTTGGCTCTGACTGCCGTCCGGCTGATCATAGTAGTTGTAGACCCAATCGAAGCCCCAATGCGAAAGAAAGAGCCGACCTCCTCCGTTTACGTACTGGAGAATATTGTTTCGATTCGGCTGGCTTCGCACCTGTTTCGAGGCTTCGCACCCGAATACGACTACATCGTACTCGTTTAGCCTCGAGAGGCTCGTATAGAGATTGTCCGAAATCACACCACGACAGGTAGAGGAACATGCACCAGTATTTCTATCGGTGCAGGAGTTCGAGCATGCCTGAAGAAGGCTCTGATCCGGCCATGCTCCATTGGCACGGTAGAGATGAATTCGACCGTTGCCATCGGGACGTGTAAACTCTTGCTCGTCGACTCCTCCCTTTAGAAGAACGCACTCCAGACCATCGACGGCGCCGGTTGATATTGCAAATCTTGGTATATGGCCCTCGTTTTGATTTCGAGGCAAGCGAGTCTGCTCTGCCGTCAGCGACGTGGTCGAGCAAGGAGCCACGGCGGGAATCCGTACGACGCGCTGCCACTTACCTACCTGAATGACGAGCAAGAAGTCGGCCGCCGCCGGAACATTACGGAGTTCGAAGGTTCCGTCGGGACCGGTAACGGCGGCCGCAAGAATCCGGCCCCAGTACTGATCCTCGCATCGTTCGCAGACAACTCCGTCTTCAATGGGCGGCAGCTCGTGTGCCTCACGAGCATTCGGAACGTAGACCACCGCATTGTATATGGGCTCCACGCCGTTTGGCGCCCTAACCGTGCCCGTGAGGGTAGTGGATTGGTCGCCGGGGCAGTCGACCTGGTTCAGACAAAGCTCGTCACATTCCACGCCGCAGCGACTTGGCTCCCCTCCACCTCCGCATGTCTCGGGAGGCTCGCACACAACACACTCGACGAAGCCGCCACAACCATCGGGCATGGGACCGCAGTAATCTCCAATCTCGTCGCAAGTCGCGGGATGGCAGCCAAATCTGCAGATCCCATCGGGCCCGCAGGTTTCCGGTGCGTCACACTCGCCGCACTGCAACGTTCCGCCGCAACCATCCGACGGCTCCCCACACTCCCAGCCAAGCTCCTCGCAGGTCGCGGACCTACAAGAATCCCCTCCACAATCACACGCGGAAAGCAAAATGAGAGCGCCAAGCGTCGATACCCCCAGCAATAATCGCTTCACAGGCACTTCCTCCTGGCGATGAGCCCTGGAATCCATCAGTCCCTTGGAACCCGTCGAATCTACCACTCGGGCAGCCGACCTTCAACGTAAGGAGTCTCTTTCCAAATCGTCGGGCATCAAACTTCGCTCGAGATCCGCAGGTTCCTTCATCCCACTTCCCAAGCCGCGCTCCCGCCCGAGATCCGCAGGCCCCTTCATCCCACACGCCAAGCCGCGCTCCCGCTCCATCTCCGCAGGCCTCTGCATCCCACACGCCCTCGCCACACCACGGGCGGCCGCCTCTTGCCCCCCATCTTGCCCCGACCCATGGAGATCTGTAGCCTCCCGTCACCGCGA
>SKWY01000431.1 GCA_007128675.1 Deltaproteobacteria bacterium
ACAAAGTCCGGCGACACATGAGGGAAGAGGGCGAGAACCTGAAGACGTTGCTCGAACAGCCTGCATGAGAGGCGTTAGGGCTGCGGCGCGGTAGCGCACGAATCAATACGGATCACGCCGTCCGGTCACTGGCCGCGGAAGGTCCGAATGCACGGCAAGCTCAAGGAGAGTTCAAGCGAGTTCTCTGGCGTCCCTGATCACTGACGCCTTCGCGGCAGACTCTCTTCTAGACATTTGCGAGAACTGAGATCTTCTTCGGTTTGGCCTGCCCGAATCGGACGCGGTGCGGAAAGCCTTACACACCAATCGAACGATCATGCCTATGCGGTTCGTTCTAGCGCCACTGCCGAAGATCTGCCGGAGGGCATCCTTCGCAGGGCAACAGGACAGCTTCCTGAACGTGATGGGAGAAGAGATGTGCTCAGGCGCATCAAGGAGTGCTGAATTTCGCTCTTCACCGATCGCGCCATCGTTTACCGGTCTCACCACGGGTTCAACCATTCCGAGGCGTGAGCGGGGCCCCAAGAATCGAATCAATCAAGATTGACGCAAAGTCGATTGTCGACTACGGTAACCGTAATTGGAGGCATCGTTATGAAGGAACTCGAACGGGAGATCCTGCTTTCCTTCTGGAAGGTCCACATACTTCACCATGCAGAGTCTCACCCCGTCTTTGGCCAGTGGGTAATCCGCGAACTCCGCCGTCATGGGTACGAAGTGAGCCCAGGCACCCTCTATCCCCTTCTGGCTCGAATGCAGGAGAGGGGCTGGCTGAAGCTCAAAGTGGATGCCTCAGCTGGGCTGCGAGCACGCAAGGAGTACTCTCTTACCAAGAAGGGACGGAAGGTGCTCGAGGTGTTGCGAGGTCAGGTCGAGGAACTCTACCGAGAGGTCGTGCTGGGAGAGGAAGAAGATAAGGAAACCCAAGGAACAGCGTGAGTGATGCACTCAACTTGGTGAGTCCCGAGGAGAGGTGGAATAGATGGATTTCCTGTTCGTAGTGGTAGCGGCAGCCGGGGCCTCGGCGCTGACCATGTATTCCGGTTTCGGGCTTGGAACCATACTCCTGCCGGTCTTTGCGTTGTTCCTTCCCGTCGAGCTTGCAGTCGCGGCAACCGCATTGGTCCATGCAGCCAACAACGTGCTCAAGGTATCGCTACTCGGCAAGCTAGCCGATTTGAAGTTGGTGGTGTGGTTTGGTCTTCCAGCCATTGTCGCGGCCTTCGGCGGAGTCTACGTTCTCTCGCTTCTGGCAGACATTCCTGAACTCTGGACCTACTCGGTGCTGGGGCGGCAGGCAGTAGTTACACCGCTGAAACTGGCAATGGGCCTGCTCATGGCAGGATTTGCGCTGCTCGAGCTTCATCCGAAATTCGCAAGGCTGGAGTTCGACAAGCGATACCTTCCACTCGGTGGTGTTCTCTCCGGATTCTTTGGTGGCCTCTCAGGCCATCAAGGAGCACTACGGTCTGCTTTCTTGGCCAAGGTTGGAATTACGCCCCAGGCTTTCGTGGGCACTAACGCGATAATCGGCTTGATGGTGGATCTCGTAAGGCTGGCGGGTTACGGAGTAATCCTGTTTGGAGCACAGCTTGGGGATCTCGTGCACAGCCGGGAAGGAGGGCTGGTGCTGGCTGGAGCGTTGGCTGCGTTCAGTGGAGTCGTAATCGGTAAGCGGGCTTTGCCGAAGATCACTATGGTCACGGTGCAGCGAATCACTGGCTCTCTCCTGATTCTCATTGCGCTGCTCCTTGGCAGCGGATTGATCTGACATACCAAGCGGCCTTGCCGCGGCTCGCCCTCAACCGCCTACCGTGCGGCCATCTGGGCAAGCATCTTGCGAGACAGAGCGATTATCAGCGGAAGCAGAGCGGCTGCAATCAGAAGCGCCACTCCGAGCTCGATCCAGACCGCCGACAGGTTCTTCCCCATGATGGAGACTTGCCAGACAGGCTCTATGATCCAGTAGAGCGGAAAGAGCTTCGCTATCCACTGCGGCCAGCTCGGGAAGAGGTAGAAGAGCACCGGTGCGAAGAGCACGATGCCGAACCCCTTGATGAGGCCAAAGAGCATCGTCGAGTCCTTGGCGATCACGCCCACCAAGAGCCCCAGCATGGAAGTCAAGCCGGCGGCTACCATGACGACGATCACGACATCGAGTGGCCGAGGACCCATCGCTCCGTTGAGAATGAGCGTCACTAGGCTCATCGCCGAGGCCAGAAGAAGACCAAGGCTCCATTTCGCCACGAGAACCTCGCTCGCCTTGGCCGGGGTCACCAGCATTCCCATCAGCGTCCCTTGCTCCTTCTCCTCCACCAGGCTGGCGCCCGGAACGAATATGCCCGCCATGGCGAGCGCATAGAAGACGATGATGGGCACCAGCCGCAGCGCGAGAGGGACTCCTTCGTCGCCGAAGCCAACAAGCTCTACCTTCACCGGAGCCGGGCTTCCCTCGATCTCGCGCACCAGATCCGCGGTGGTCACCGCGAGAACGATCCGGTTGGCTGCGTGACTCTCTCCTCCGATGTGGAATCGAAGGAGCGGACGTGAACCGTCACGCACGGCGTCGTCGAAGCCCGCCGGGAGGATGAGCCCTGCGTCGAAGTCATTCGCCGCGACCCCGCGCAGCAGCCCGTCCTCGTCATCCAGAACAGTCAGCTTGATACCGCGCATGTGGGCAACCGCCGAGGTGATCTCCGACGCCCCCTCATCGACAATTGCCAGCCTGGGCTGGGGGGCGAAGAGAGAGCCGAAGGCGAACTGGAAGAGCAAGGTCAGGGCGACCGGTAGGAGCAGCGTGTAATAGAAGAAAGGGGAGCGTGGCCCGAGCGCGAACTCCTTCTTCAGGATCCGAAGCGTGCGCGAAAGGCTCATAGCGACTCTACCTTCCTCTTCAGCACGAAGAGACCGGCTCCAAAGAGCACAGCCACCCAGCCAAGGCCGCCCAGAAGCCAGGGCCAGAGAGTTGCCCAGGTCGCCTCGTAGATCGTCGCCTCCACCAAGGCGTGGAGCACTGGATAGGTGGGCAGCGCCTTGACCCAAGCCGCGGCCGAACCGGGAAAGAGCACTGAGAAAGCCGGGATGATGAGCGGAACGGTGAAGAGCATCGCAAGAAAGATCTGGCCCAGAAAGTCCTTTCCGGCCGAGCCTACGACCATCGAGACCCCGGTGAACATCATGGCTCCGATGAAGACCGCGGCGACGAGAAGCGACCAGTTGGTGGCGGTGAAGGCTCCCACCAGGCCAAGAACGATCAGCCCCTGAAATAGCGCCAGCGCCGTGCCGAAGATCGACTTGGACGCGAGGAAGTCGAAGACGCGGGCCGGCGTGACCATGATAGCGGTCACCGTGCGCTGGAGGACCTCCACCGAGATGAGCGACGCCATGGCGAACGTCTCGATCAATAGGATCATGAACGCGAGCATGGGCACTAGTTTCTGGCGCACCGAAACTTGCCTCCCCGCTCGGTCGACGCCAAGGATTATGGTGTCCTCCTCCGGCAGGGCTACTGGAAGCTCTCTGCCCGCCAGTTGATAGGCTGCCTCGCGAACGAAGCTTCGCATTGCCCCTCGGATCTGGGGCGGCACCGTAGCATCCGAGTACACCGTGACAACCGTGTCCTGTTGGCCCGAGGCCACGCGGGAAATGAAACCCCTTGGCAGGGCGATGCCTACGCCGACAGTTACGCGCCGGGCACCTGTGGGCTTCTCTTGTCCAGCCTCGCGGTCGCGAAGTATGAGGCGCCCATCATCGGTGCGCCAAACCTCGAGCTTGCCCTCGATCACGGCCGACAGATCCTCTTCCCTCTCGAGCTCGACCAGATCGAGCCCCTCGTCTCCGGCGCTGAGGCCGGCCCGCTGAAGCTCCTCAATCTGCTCGGGTGCCATCCCCATCGCCGTGAAGACCTCCGTGCCCTCTTCGATGATGGTCTGCAAGGGCGGCGAGATGCCCAGGGTGATCGACTCATCGACCCTGTCGGGCATCAGCCAAAACGCCGCCACCACGAAAACCAACGTGAGCACAGTGAGAAAGAGGTAGAGCTTGTCGCGGGAGTAGGCGATGAGCTCCTTCTTCAGAAGAGCGGCGATGATCGATCCTCGACCGGGCGTCTTCATCACTCCAGCCCTCTTCCGGTCAGAGCGATGAAGATCGCCTCGAGAGAGGCTTCTTCGGTGTGGATGGTCATCAGATCCTTGGATGCGGCAAGCTTTGCGATGCGGTCGGATGCTCCATCCTCGTCGAGCACGATCCGTTCCTCACGCACGTCGTCACCTTCGCGCAGGCGGACCTTCACTGAACGGGTGCCGTGCTCGAGCTTGAGGTTCTCAGCGGTGTCTAGCGCCACGATCTCTCCGCCGTTGATGAAGGCCACTCGGTCCGAGAGTTCGTCGGCCTCGTGCATGTCGTGGGTGGTGAGCAGGACCGCTGCCCCGCGTTCCGCCTCCTCCTTGATGGTCTTGCGAATCGAGGCGGCTGTCACCGGATCCAGCCCGTCGGTGGGCTCATCGAGGAAGAGGACCCTCGGCTGATTGATGAAGGCTCGGGAGATCATCATCCGCTGCCGCATCCCTTTCGAGTATGTGTGCACGCGGTCCTTTGCGCGATCAGCGAGGCCGACCCGTCTCAGTACTCCCATGGAGTCAGGCTTCTTGATGCCAAAGAGTGAGGCGAAGAAGTTGAGGTTCTCGAGCCCGGACATATTGAGGTAGAGATTCTTCTCCTCGAAACAGACCCCTATCTGGGCCTGCAAGATTGGATCGTCGTGGCCAATCTCTCGGTCGAGAATCCGCGCTGTGCCTCTCTTCGGGTTCAGCTGGCCGGTGAGTATCTTGATCGTCGTCGACTTGCCTGCGCCGTTGGGTCCGAGGAAGCCTAAGATTTCGCCCGGCATCACCTGGAAGCTGACATCCTTTACCGCCTCGATGTTGCCGTAGGAGTAGCACAGCCCTTCAACCACTATCGCAGGCTCGGTCATCGGCTCTTCCTCCTGTTCCAGCGCTTCATCATCTCGGCCAGCTCCTTCTCGAAGAAGGCGTAGATCTCGTGCATCTCCCGAATCCGCTCCTTGGCCTCCTCGCTCTTCACCATCTCTAGCGCTTGCTCGGTGACCTCCCGAATGTACGAGGTTGCGGCAAACTTACGATTGAGGATGTCGGTCCAGCTTCCCTTGACGATACGGTAGTGGGCCTGACGCGAACCCCGCATGCGATAGCGCTCGACGAGATTGGTGCCGATGAGAAACTGCATTGCCGTCGTTATCGACGCCTTGCTGATCCCTAGTGACTCAATCAGCTCGTTGGTAGAGGCTCCTTCGCCCTCGACTAGGGTGAGGGCCGCGTAGACCTTTGCGATGCCGTGTGGAAACCCCGCCGCCTCGAGCACGCGTGCCAGGTCATCGAGCATCTTTTCATCCTCTTTCTTGCGCTTCGTGCCTTTAGGCATCTGCTCCCTCCTAGCGTCCTCCAGTTCTCGGATTTCGAATGGCTATATTGTTCAGAAAATACTGAAAGTTTCAAGAAGCATGCTTCGAGATGACCTTCCGGATCCGGTTCTGGTTTGGCCTGCTCCTCCGAACCAAGGCGGGGTGGAGGTCTACTTCACCGGGGTCGCTGGACATGCGGTTCTACGTCTTGGGCCCGGCGATCCGTGGTGGGCGGAATTGGGCTGCTTCCAGGAAGGTGCCTGTACAAGAGACTGCAGCAGGCGGCTCGTGGAGGAGTCACCGACGGTCATGAGGTGCAAGGTCCTTCCAGGCCCGCCCGTAGCGCCGCCCCGCCTTCAGCTCGTCGTTGGGATAGAAGGTCCCTCGCCAGATGATACCCCCACGTTTGACTCCCAGCACCCCAGAGCGGACCATCGAGTAGCAGAAGATGAAAGTGGCGATGGGAAAGAGGACTAGGTTCCACGAAGCTCTGCCCCACATTCGGTTGGGGACCAGCATCGCCGCAAGCGCCACTACCAAGGCCGGTAGTACGAAGATGAGATCCAAGGGACTTCGGACGGCTGCCAGCGCGATCAAGGGTGAGAGTTCCAAGATCAGCGTCGCCACCGCCACGAGTGAGAGACGGGCGAGGTTGAAGTTGCCGATGGAGGTGTAGGTGGCGCGCTCGGCGCTGCGGAGCGAATCGCCGATGCTAGAGTGGAACTCGATATCCATGAGGTCACGGCCGTTGAGCACCGTCTGCCTGGCTCCACAGGCTTTGAGCATTTGCCCGAGAGCGAGATCGTCTCCGACTTCCATGCGGATGTATTCCAGGCCGGGAGTCTTCTCGAGGGCCGAGCGCCTGACCAGATTGAAGGCGCCGATACCCACTCCCACCGCCGATCTGGGATCCTCGATCGCCCAGATCCGGAAGTTCAGGGCGACGAGGCGAAGAAAGATGGAGGTGAGGCAATCGAGGACAGGATGCACAGGGCGAAGGCCAGGCAGTATCGCGCAGTGGTCGAAGCCATGGCTCTCACAGTAGGCCACCGCGCGTCGAAGCACTCCCTTGTGAAACGAAACATCGCCATCGCTGAAAAGGACCCATTCGCCGCTTGCCTGCTCCAGCCCCTCTTTCAGGGCATTGACCTTCCCAAGCCAACCTTTGGGCAGCTCGGTGATGTGCCGGACCTTCACAGTCGGGTGGGCGGCCGCGAGGCGACCCGCGATCTCTGGGGTGGAGTCGGTCGATCGATCCTCCACCAGTATGATCTCCAGCTCCGGATAGTCCTCCTCGAAACGGCTCGCCACCGCCGCCTCCAGCGACCGTTCTTCGTTGCACGCGGTGATGATGATCGACACTCGCGGCCACTTTTCCAGCTCTTCGAGCGGGAGGCTGACCAGAACCGGGACCCGTCGAGCCACCCTCACGAGGATGAGGAGCTGTGCTCCGAAGTAGAGGAGCGCAATCCCAGAGAAGACGATCGCCGTGAGGTTGAATGACATGGCACAAGAATAGGCCAAGCGATGTCTAAATCTGAAATCCCGGACTGGGGGCCGGCGGAGCGCAGTACCGAGGCAAGGCCCTCATTGCTCTCATGACCTCTTCCTCCCCTCCACTCTCGCCGCTCGTCAAGATGAGCCTCGGAAATCAGCCTGGCACAATGTCGTTCTCCCAGGTCTATCATCTCTCGACGTTCCACTTCGCCTGCAGTATAGATTACCGATTCCTCATTGAGCCGGTCGAGCTGACGATATCGAAGCGTTGCCACGTTCCCCCCAGAAATTGACCAAGACATGGACCCTGCCTCTTTGGAGAACGTGCTCTGCAAACGGGATCTCGGCGCGGTCCTAACGATGTGCAGCACTTGTGTGGCCTGCTCATCCGAAGAGGACTTCGATGCCCTGCTCACCCGGGTGGCCGCCCTCTTGGGCTTCGAGTTCCTTCTCTACGCCCACCAGATGACGAGCTATCAGCGACCCAAACCCGTCAAGCTCGTCAACATCTCCAACCCGAAGCCCTGGATGGATGAGTACAACAAGAGGAACTACGTGGAGAACGATCCGGTCAGACTAGAGCTGGAGGTGCGTTTGGCCGACAATGAGGAGACCGGGGTCATTCACTGGGATGCCTATGAACGCGAGCTAAGCGTACCTGAACTGGAAATCATCTCTCGAAGGAGACATTACGGTCTAGAATACGGCTTTTCGGCCTATTGCAACAGCTCGAAGCACGATTCCGTCTTCCTGGTGTCGTTTGCCAGCGCCGGTAGGCGACCCGACCGGCGCGCAAAGCTGATGGCCGGATTCCTAGTGAAGCACCTCGGCCGTGCTCGCAAGTATCTCGATCTCTTCTCGTTGGTAAGTACCCTGACCCCAGGCGAGCAGCGCATTGCCCAATGGTTGGTGGAAGGCAAGTCTAACTGGGAGATTGCCAAGATCACAGGCGTGAGTGACAGCACCGTCAAATACCATGTTGCCAATATCCTCAAGAAGACCGGGTCGAACTCCCGCCAGAGAGCCGTTGCTATCCTCATAGCGGAGCGCTATTTGTCGTAAAGCAGAATGGGATGGTCCCAAACGCCTATTGTACATAGTAGTTCACAACCACGAACTGTTGCTTGCCCGGAACCGGCATGCCTTCACTAACCGGTCCATCGCCCGGTTCTATGGTCACCCGATAGGCAAATAGCCCGGCGTTGTACAAGTTGTCGACCCAATTCTGCCCCGGAATGCCGCCGATGGTACCCGCGAAGGACGTCGAAGAACTCCAAGTTCGTGAGTGCGCGTATCCAATAGATGTACCCGCGGTGACGCCAGCACAAACCGAGGGGTTCATACCGGAAGCATCCGGAGTGCATGCCCTGAGCGAGGCATCCACGTATAGCCCGAAGCTGAACTCGCTGGACTCGCTATGTGTCACAGAGTATCCCCAGGTTGCCGTTGCTCCAGCGGAGGCGGGCGGCTCCAGCAAGTGCACTGCTGCGCCGATATCAACTATGGGCGCGTGTTCTTCCAACAAGGCTCGCGCCTCGGCCAACGTTGGATAGCTATTGATGTCGCCCGGTACGCTGCCGAGGATAGGGGCCTCGATCTTGAACTCAGGAAAGGCGTGGTTGAAGAACTCTTGACTCAAGGCTGAACGCCGGTGCCCCAACGGTATATTCACGGTGAGGCCTTTGCCGATATTCGTCGAGTCTGGATCGGTGATGATTCTGTACAAATACGACTGATAGACATCGACCTCTGCAATCACCAGGTTGTCGTAGGGTCCAGTGCCGTATCCCATTTCGGTTTCCAGTTCGGTGGCCCATACATGTTCGTATCCGAAGGTTGCCCCGGTCTCCAGCTCGAACTCGACTGAGGCAATCTTGATGCTGACGCCTGCGACTAGGCCAATGTTGAAGTTGGGCTCCCACTCGAAGCCCACGGTGATGCCAAGCCTCTTCTCGGTGCTGGTTCCGTTACTCCATCCGGTGCCGGACCCTTGTGCAAAATCGGTGGAGCAGTCGTCGATGTTCTGATCGATTCCGAGCCGATAGGGCGGCACCGCGAGCACCGCCACTATGCGAGGATCACTCAATACAGCCGAGGTGCTTTCGAGCATCACCATGGTCGAGTCCGCGTCTACGTTGGCAAGCGCGAGTCGAGGCGAGCCGGCCACATTCTTGTAGTTGGCACCGTTGGCCAGTTGCTCGTCATTCTGCGTGACCTGTACAACTCCCCCACTGACTCCGTTCATTCTCACATGAGTGACGTAGAACCCGGGTGTAATACCATCCGCCTCCGCTTTGGGTGAGGACTTGCGCAACAGCACGAGATCGTCCCTTCCGTTCTGATTCATATCCGCCACCGCGGCATCGCGGGTCAGGTAGTCGATAGACAGGTCGCCTGGCTTCCAGTCATTGTGCGCGCCGGGCTCGTACTTGAAGACTTCTTCATTCAACAGGGCCGGCCAACCGGTTTCGTGTGTCATATCGCTTTTGAAACGGTAGACACGATTATTGAAGACGACCTCTTGTCTATTGGGATCGCCCAGGAATCGACCGGCCACCATCAGCCCAAACGGTCGCCGCATGGTTCGATCGTGGCCCATCCACGCGTTGTCGTACCAGTTGTGCCAAGTGTGAATATTCACCCAATTCCCGGCCACATCTCCTCCGACTACGGGCTTCTCCCATGCGTTTCCGTCGGCATCGGTGCTGTTTATGTACCGCATAACGTCCTGGCTGTTGCAACGATGGCCGGTTAGAGAGCTCTGCTGCCACCAGTGCTCCGTTGCGCCTATGAATATCTCGTGTCTACCGTTACCATCGCCATCGGCTGTAACCAATGATACGGTCGGATCCGGGCATCGATTCCAGTAGTCACCGTGCACTTGAAACAGCTTGCGCGCGTTACCCAAAGGCGCCATGTCTGCATGTAGGCTGTCGAACACCTGCATTCCCACGTTGAAATTGCGGTCAGTTTCCGAGGTGCGGCCGCTCCAGACCACCACCGCTCTGGGAATTCCGTCTTCATGAACAGGACCGGCCGCGGCATGGATCTCCACGGGTGCGGAGCTGCTACTCGTATAGAGTGTCAGTCCTTCCGGCTGGGCCACTTCACCTGAAGCAACTATTTGATAGGACTGGGAAACCGGATCAAAACCTATCGTTCGATAGATCAGGGGATACGCGGGGGCCGATCCGAGCATGAAGACGGCCAGTTCGTCACGGCCGTTCTGGTTGAAGTCCGCGGCCACCGCTGCTACGGCGGTGATGGTCTGTCCGGCTGGTATGTCCAATGACGGTACTACGCCGGGCGTATCGCGCCGAGCGAAAGTGTTGATACCCGTGGTGTCGAGCATGCGAACGGTGACGTTGCCAGCCATATGTTCGACCACCATTACCTCTTCCCATCCATCGTCGTCGAACTGCCCGGAAACGGGGATCTTATTGGAGCCCTGGGTGAACCAGTTTTCGAAGAGGCGTTCTTCTGCCGGTGCATTGTAGTTGGGATTGGGGTCGGCAACAGCGATTCGTGCAGCACCATCGGTGTACGTATCGTGCACATTCGTGCTCTTCTCGGTCGTCCACACGATTACATACTCCGGGCGACGGTTCACCGTCAGCGCTGGCCCTAGGGGGGAATCGTGCCGATTGGGGGGCCTCCTTCCCGAGGAGGCCGTCTCGCCGGTTGTGAAGGTGAAATTGTATTCCTCTTCGAGATTCACCCTTCCAGTGCCAACAGCGGTACTGACCGTAATCGTGTAAGTCTCGAGAGGAATGAGCATCGCCGGCCTAAAGACTACCGAGTGTCCCTGCATCTCCCATTGCCCGTTGGGCGCTGCGCCGACGGCATCACGAATCCAAACTGCGGCAAGAGGCATGTCCGGAGCGAGTGGGGCGGAGAAGAGAACGCGAATGGGGCGATCGAGAGGTACGCCCATCTCGTTGGCGTCCGGGGTGGTCGAAACTATTGTCAGGGGTTCGGGGATACATGAACTGGCACCATCGCAGTATTCGTCTTCAGCGCAGAGAAATACACATTCGCCATCAATGCACTCTTCGCATTCATCTTCTTCGCAAGCAGGGCTGCAGGGCGGGGCTATGCAGCTTCCGGAACCATCGCAGTATTCGTCTTCAGCGCAGAGAAATACACATTCGCCATCAATGCACTCTTCGCATTCATCTTCTTCGCAAGCAGGGCTACAGGGCGGGGCTATGCAGTTACCCGCACCATCGCACACTTCATCCGGCAGGCAGGAGTAGACGCAGGCGTCGGCCACGCATAGCTCGCATGCGTCCTCGTCGCAGTCTTCATCGATTCTGCAATCTGGAGTAGTCTCGGGGATGCATGTGCCGGTGTCTGGATCACAGACCCATCCCTCCTCACAGTCGACTTCGCAGATGGCGCCGTCACCTGAGCAACCGGCCACGAGAAGAATGCCAACTAGAGAGCCGGCGAGTATTTGAAATAGAACACGAATGTGTTGTGTGGCCATGAATTTCTCCCCGCACAAATCGAGCATCAGATGCGGGCGGAGCCCGCGCCAAAACTAATAGAAGCAACCGCCATAACATGAGCGTCTCAAGGCACATACTGGCCGATCGGCTAGGTGGCGTTGGGGCATCCAGGTTGGGCCCTGCCGGAAACAAACCTGGGATTGTGCGTGCGAGGACAAATGGATCGCGAGCAAGTCTCGCAGACACTTCAAGAGACGCGATTGGTCGTGGTGAACTTGTCGTTCAACCAGTTGTGGCGTGCCTTGACCGCCCATACTTCATGGAGGAAGGAAACGGCAAGTGAGACTACCGAAAACTCTTGAGGCGATACTCGAGAGGGCTCCCGAAGGTCGGGCGCCCAGCAAGGAAGAACGTGTGCAGTTGCTGCAGGTGCCCGAGGATTCCCTTGATGCATCAACCATTAAGGCCGTTGCCGATATCGTTGCCCGCCGACGGTTTCGCAACACAGGAATTCTCCTGGGCCAGATCGGAGTCGAGACTGCTCCTTGTCCCGGCAACTGCCTATTCTGCGTCTTCGGAAAGGAACATACTACTCTGCCGCCGAGGCGCATGTCGCTGGACGAGATTCGGCAGCGGGCACACGGTTTCGCGGAGCGTGGCGATCTCTACGCGTTGTTCCTCATGACCATGCACGAGTTCGATCTTGACTGGCTGGTCGAGGTTGTCAGGGCTGTCCGCCAGGATGCTCCTTCCCATACGCAGAATGTAGTGAACATCGGCGACTTCGATCTGTGCGCGGCAAAGCGACTCAAGGACGCAGGTGTGAACGGGGCCTACCACGTATGCCGCCTCGGCGAGGGGATGGACACATCAGTCTCGCTAGATGCCCGCAAGGCGACTTTCAAGGTCATCAAGGATGTGGGCATGGACTTCTACTACTGCTGCGAACCGGTTGGGCCCGAACACCGTGCCGAGGAGCTGGTCGAGCAAATGTTCATGGGGATCGACTACGAATGCTTCCAGCACGCGGCCATGCGTCGCGTTTACATCCCCGGAGCTCCATTGGCTCACCACGGACAGATCACGGAACGCCGACTTGCGCAGGTAGTTTCGGTTGTGACGCTAGCGACGCTTGGTTGTTCCGAGACACAGAGCATTGCCGTCCACGAACCGAATCCGCTGGGATTGTCAGCCGGTGCGAATACGGCCTATGCCGAGACCGGAGCAAATCCCCGGGATGTGGAAAGCGACACAGCGGGCAGTCGGGGCTTGGACATGGCGGCCTGCCGCAAGATGCTGTACGAGGCCGGCTTCCAATCTCTTCGTCGTGGCGACGGCATGACGATCGATCTCGATCGCGACTATTTGCAGGTGAATTAGGGACAAAGCCCCTACGTTGAGGGAGGTCGAAACAAGCTAGCCAAAAGGCGAAGGCTCATTCTCATGGTGTTTCAGAATAGAGCAGTCAAAGCGGGCATCTCGGTAGTACTACAAGCTGCGGGTGTGCAGCGTAACATGGAACGTTGGACTCCGAACCACCTTCACTTCGGCTTGAAACAAAGCCGCGCCGGTTCCGGGGGCCGGGGGAAAGCCAGCACCGATCACCTTGCTTGACCTTGCACGCCTCGTCGTGTCCGGAAACTCAGCCGGCAAGGATGGGACTTTGGTCCGAATGGATTCCCGTCGTGTCCGGAAACTCAGCCGGCAAGGATGGGGCTTTGGTCCGAATATCTACAGGCCAAGATTCCCGTCAGTGACTGGGGCTCTTGGTAGAGATCCGGCTTCTATTTGGTGGTGTGCTAGAGGGCTGGACGGCCCCGATTTCGGTCCGTTCCATATCCCAGGTACAGGTCAGGCGTTCTGCTCTTGGGCAAAGAGGAGGAAGCAGAGCGGCTTCTGGCTAGGCTGCCGACGGGCAGGCTCACTCGTCGTCTGGGGCCTCTTCGTCGGCGACGAGGGCGCCGTCTTCGGGCATTCCTCCTTCGGCTTCTGCCTCCGCCTCCGGCTCTGCCTTGGCCTCCGCCTCCGCCTTGGCCTCTGCCTTGGCCTCTGCCTCCAATTCCTCTGTAAGATCCTGGTGCAACTCGAAGCGGCGCTCCGCGGCGTTCAGCTGGCGGGTGTGCATTCCTCGAGAGTCGATGGCGACAGCACGCCGATAATACTCGATAGCCTCCTCGTTGCGGCCCTGAAGCTCGCGCATAACCCCCATATTATAGTAGGCACCAGCCAGCTCCGGGTTGGCCTCCGCCGCCTCGGCGAAAGACTGATAGGCGCCTTCCCAGTTACTCTCCTTTACGAGCTCGAGGCCTGGCTTCAATGCCGCATCGTCGGCCAGCTGCGCGCTAAAACGCACGTCACGGTTTCCATATGGGTAAGCGAACGCACGGGCACTGACGTCGGCCGCCGCCCTGAAGAGTTCCGACTCTTCCATCGGAGCGGTTATGGGCCGATATCCGGAGTCGCTCTCCCAGTTGATACGCTTCCATGACGACCACTGCGGAACCATGTCCGGAACCGTCTGGAAGGACTGCAACCGCACCGCGGATACACGTACACGGCGAGTCTCGATCTCTCTTCCATGGCGAGTCCAAAGCGAGTAAGCCACATCCGCCGTCACTCGGCGCCTAGTTCTGCCCTCGATACTCTCTTCCATTTCGTTCCACCCAATGACATGGGCCGCCAGTACAAGCGGCTCCGTTATGCTGGCGGGTAGTCCATTCGGTGGCGAGCCAACGAAGACCTGTTCGGGCGAGATGTAAGGGGGCAAAGGTGTGCGCAGGAGGATCTCGAGCTCTTCGTCGTCGTCCTCCACCTCGACCGCAAAGTCGTAGCGATGCTCGCCATGGTGGTTCCTTGCAGCCAAGGTGATAGCTACTCTACCCGTTGTTTGGGGAATCCACCGAATCGCGCCGGTCTCTGGATCCAACCTGAACCCTTGCGGGCCGGAAACGAGTTCCCACGTGATATCAGGGGCTCCATAGGCCCTCGCCGCCTCACCGGCATCGTAAGAAAACGGCCGTCCGACGATCGCTATGCGGCTGGCATTCTCGAGAATCGCCGGCTTCGTATCGGGTCCGATCGCGATCTTGCCTCCCGTTCCCAGTCGATCCACGAGACGGTATGGGCTATCGACGAAAGCTTCTTCCAGAGCGCTCCGAAGGAGAGTGACCGGATCATCGCCCTCCGGAACGGTTTCGGCCACCCACTCCGGCACGTCGATACCGACCAAAGCGATCTTTGTCCCTTCAGGTGCATCGAAGAAGGGAGTCTGCTTGCGAACATCTCGCACCTGCGCCACACAGCCCGTGGTTGCGAGTAGTAGCGCCAAGGCAGACATGCCTATCACGACGTGAAGATGCTTCCTACGTATCTCGTTCATCTCTCTTCCCCATTTCTCTATGTGTCCCATGAATCCGTCGACGGGTCACATTGCCCTAAGCAATCGGAAAGGACAAGCCATATAGGTCGGTTCGATGCAAGCCGATTTATAACAGTTACTCACGAGAAATCGACTCGTGGCGGATGACGTTGTCTCGATTGCTACCAAGTGCAGATTCTAGCGCTACACGAGGATCTGTTCGCGTCCTGTTCCTCAGTGACGGCAAATGCAAATGGTGATCCTTGATTAGTATTGGTGCCTTGGAAACCTTCGGTGTCGAAGGCGCCTTCCTAGTGGGCTCACTCAATCCTCGTCGTGGTAGCCGCCGTCGTCATCGTCCATGAGACTCTCGGCCAGGTCTTTTGCCGCTTCCGCCACGTCCTGCAGATCCCCCGCAGGATTTGTGACTGCTTGTGCACCCTTGACAGTGCACTTCACAGCCGTTCGGCCACCTCTGCGAACTGATCTGTTCAGACGCGAATGATGCTTCTCAGCCTCATCAACCGCGTCTTCGTCGTAAGGGACATCGGTAATCGTCTCATAGGTTCGGCGAGTTTCATTGAGGTCATCGCTCTGGACGAGCTTTCGGAGTTCATTAAATATGAGCGCCCCAACCAACAAAGAGGCCGCAGCAGCCACCTCCAGCACCGCTCGACCAGAAGAATCCTGCGCCGTTATGGGATTGCCGGCAGCATAATCGTACACGGGGGGAGCGGCATCCAAACCGAGCGGGTCGGGAGATAGAAAGGCTCCAATCATGGGGTCATAGTAGCGAGCTCCCATATAATACAAAGCGGTTTCACTGTCGTACGGAATGCCGTGGAATCCAATCGGGGGGGCATCAATCTCGGTACCATTCAGGGGCTGTCCGAAGCAGCCCTCCTCCAGAAGAGTCAAAAAGCCATTCTCATCAGAAATACCGATGACTCTGTTCAGTGCGTCCACATGAGTAAATCGTTGCCGTCCATCATCTGCAACAGCCATGCTCCAGGCGGCCTCTGGCCGTGCATGAACGAACTGCCATTCCGTGCCATCAGGCTCCAGCAAGCGTACTAGCCTGTCACTTTCCGGCAAATAACCATAGAACCATGTTCCGTCATCAGTAGTCCGGGAGATTCGCCGGCCCATGGGATCGTAGATGTAGGAGGCAAGTATGACCTCGCTGCCCTCGGCTCCTCGAGCGACAGACTGCAAATGCCCTCCCGGTCCGTATACATACACAGTTCGATCCGATGGGTCCTCTTGGTTTACGCGAAGAATCCGTCTTCCCAAAACGTCATAATCGTATTGATAGACCCCATCGCTTAGCAGCCGGCCTTCGAGATCGCGCTCATAATCATGCTCGCCGGCCGACATACGGGCGTTGGATCGATCATAGGTATAAGTCTCCAGAGTGTCGCTACATGCTATCAAACGGCCATGTCCATCAAAGGTGTAGTCCCTCTCGTTGCCATTGACGGTTAGGGTTACCGGTGTGGCTTTGTCCCATGTCCAAGTCAGGACAGTCGTATCAAAGGGAGTAATCTCTTCCTGTCGCACAATTCGGCCGAGTTCATCCCACTCATAAACAGTATTTGCTCCAGAGGTTCTTTCAATTCCAACAAGTCTGCGGGACAGATCGTAATCATATGAGATCACTTGAATCATGAGCTGCTGCGAATCCCGCAGATTGACCAAAGATACACGATCGTCGAAGTCCCGTCCCAAGCCAAATTGACCCACTCCGACAAGCTCTGTGTTTATGTTGCCATACAACAGGTTGCGACGAATCGTGAATTCAAGATCAGGCTCTGCTGTGCTTGACCTGAACGCGATTTCGGTCCAGCCGAAACCTGGGCTGATTTCGCGGCGCTCCACGCCGTGTGGTCCTCCTAACTCGGTCAGGGTGCCATCTTCACCATACGAGAAAGATGCCCATGCACCGGCAGCAGGGCCAAGCCATCTGCGCTCTTCCATTCTACCCGCATCATCATACGAAAACACTTCGTTGCTACCATCCGCAAAGATCCTTGTGGTCAAACGATTATCATCGTCGTAGACTTCTTCCGTTCTGCCGCTGGTCGGCTCCTCCGATGCAGATAGCCGCCAGCCTGGCGTCCAATCGAATGTCCATAATCTGCCCTCTCCGTCCGTAGCTTGAAGAACAGGCGATACAGGAATCAACGACCCTCCTTGAGACCAAGCTCCGGTTGAGGCTCGAACGATGCTGACGGTATGACCCTCCTCGGGATCGCCGACCGTAAGCTCGATTAACTCGTTCCATGGATCGTATTCCATACGAATCGTTACGCCGGTGGGTTTGCTCACTTTTGTCGCTCTACCAACGGCGTCGCGTTCGATCTCGGTTATGAGCTGAGAATTGGGATCATAAGGATCCTGGACCTCCAATCGCGTCATGTTGCCACTAGAATCATAAGTGTATTGATACAGTCTTCCCTCCGGATCCCTGACAGATCTTGGAAGACCTCTGGCTGGTCCCGAATCACTTACCGGATCGATTCTGGTAGTTCCGTTGTTTGGATCCGTCCTGGTATCCATCCAACCATGAGAATCGTACGTGAAGACGGTGCTGCCATGCCTATCATGAACGCGTTCCACTAGTCGTTCGTCCAAATATGGAAGACCGGTTGGTGTAGACACAACAGGTCGGTAACGATACATGATTTCTTCGCCGGTAGACTCATTCATCAAGCTGATCAGGCGGCCAACCTCGTCTCTAGCGAGTCTCAACGAGCTGCCATCCGGCATGACTGCACGCAACAGGCGTCCAAACGAATCCGTTTCGATCTCTGTCTCATTTCCTGCGGGATTCTGCACCACTAGTCCGCTGGTACCAATCTGCACCCTGGTCGACCCGGAAGAACGGGTCGGAACGGTTCCGACCGGGATCCTCGCGGGTATGCCTCGGGCTATCCCCAATCCATCCATCGAATCCCGAGTAACCTTTACGTCATCTTCCGCGAAGGCAGCCGTTACTCTGTCTTCTCCAGGTCTCGCGAACGCTGACAGGCTGCGTCCATTCCATTCGAAGCTCCAAAGATCGTTTGCGTTTCTTGGGCCCGGAGCCTGCTTCTCGAGGATTCTGCCGTCATCGTCGTACCGAGTCGATATCTGGGCCCCGCAAGGTAGCTCGAACGTATCAGCGTTCGCTCCACTGCTTGAGCGTCGAAGTTCCCTGCCCGCCGCATCGACAATTCTGTTCAAGTGTCCGGATGAATCGTAAGCAAAGCTCCACAAATCCTCGCCGGAGACCCTAATGCTCGACAAGCGTGGAGGAGGGTGAGGGAGCCCGCAAATCTCGACTTCCTGCTCGAAACTCCAATCACCATCATAATGATACTCTAGAGTTGTCTCTTCGGGTTTCCCACGACTAAGCAAGAGGCCACGTTCATCGTAGTATTCCACCACATCGCTTTCAAGGACCCTGATATACCCGCCATCCTCCAATGCGCGAAGGATCGATCCGTCTCCAGCGCCCATGCTTGCGAGAGTTCCACTGTACAAGGGTGCGGTGGTTACCAAATCGTCGGGGTTAGCTCCCCCCATGAATATTCGGGTCGAATCAAAGACGGCAATAGATCTAATTGCTCCTGGAGCAGTGTCGCTCAAAAGCCCGCCTGAAACCGTTGGGGGTTGACGTTGTGGGTTCAATCTCCTGGCGGAAACCGTTGCAACTTCACCGCCAGGGGTCAGGCGCCTAATAGCGTGGAAATGAGTGTCGAGAAACCATAGATTACCTTCGTTATCGAAGGTCATGGCTTCAGCGCCTCCTACCACTGCGTCTTGTGCAAAGCCGTCCGTCAAGTCGCTTTCGGACAAAGCATGGCAACGCGGAAACACCTCGGTATCTTCTTCGTCATAATCATGCACGAAGATACAATCGCTATCAGAGTGTGAGTAATAGAGTCGGCCTGTTGGGTCGAATGCTGCGTTTGGCCATGCCATTGCGGTGCTCTCGGTGAGCTCTAGCTCTCGAAGTGTTCCATCCACGACTTCATAAGTGCTGCCCATCGGCATGGCGAAGAGAAAACGATCGGAGGTGGGATCGGCTGCAAGCGTAGACTCAAAACCCCTATATCCACAAAAAGTGGAGTTTAGAGCGGATTCTCCTACTCTAATATCGGTTTGGTCCCCCATCTCGCACGGCTCCGCGCGACCAACAAGACGAGTAGCGGTTCCATCAGCCTGCAGGTGCGTGATGAAACTGTCGGTAGAGATGAGAAGACCCTCTCCAAAGGGTGCAGGGCTGATAGATGTGAGAAGAGCGAATTCTAGATCCGTACCCAGACCCTCGCCGGCAGGCGAGGTTTGCGAGCCGCCTCCCGCAACGTGCACTGGGTTGGTACCATCCGGACTAAGCCGCCAAACTTCCCGCCGTACCACTAGAGCGACATAGACCATATCCTGTACTACCGCCACTCTGGCGCCTCTTAGATCTGTCTCCAAAACACCCACCTCTTCAAATACATCGGCAAGAGGCCGAACTATGGACTCAGACATCTCACTGAAGGTAAGGGCTGGCCAGTCTAGACCTCCCACCAGAGTGACACGTTGTTGACTGCACCAGGGCTGCACAAGGCGTGTAAGACCCGTCAGGTGCCATCCTTGCCCGAAGGGACTCTTGCTTCTGTTGTCGATCGCTACTGCCACCTGGCCGCTGCTTCTATGCTCCAATGGGTTGGGGGCTGAAATCTCTCGACCATCTAAATCGGTAAGAACTCCACTGGCCACCGGATTTACGAAAGAGTTGCTCTCCGATTGAGCCAGATCACCCTCTCCAGTTCGGAGCAACTGGACCTCAGAAACGTAAGTCCCAGGCGCAACTTCGGTCTCTACTAGATCTTCCATGCCGTCTTCGGTGGCCATTTCCTCCGGTCCGTCGATCTCTTCCATCTCTACTACCACTCCGGGGGCTGCGTTCGTCATGGCACTTTCTTCGACTCCAACAGCGATGCTGGTTGTTGTCATCGGAGAAATGACACGCGCCGTGAGACTCTCGCCTGCTCGACCGTCCTTTGCGACGACCGGGACCCTCAAAACCGGCAACACTGTTCGGCTATCGTAGAACAAGGACAGGGATAGATTCTCGCTTCTACGAATCAACTCCGGGAGGGGGACTCCAACCTGCAGCGCACCGGTTCTAGGATCTATGCGAGGATCTCCAGGCATGAAGGGTGATACTGAGCGCTCCAGAAAGGACATTGAGGGAGGCCTTGTGTCGTCGGTCGGTAGTGCTGGCAATGAGGCGGCAAAGGTAGAGAGATGATCGGTATCGAATCGCAGCGCTCCTTCTTCAATGATACCCACACCAACATCGACCCAGTTCGCACTCTCGGCGTCGAATCGACCAACAGGAACGCCTGTTCCCTCTGGGAGATAGTCCAGGGACAAGTGAACCGTTAGGGCTCGGGAAGGCTGAACGCCTCCGGAGTCGATTACCAGTGCGAAGAGCGTCGAAGAGTGGCCACCATTCGGTTCGGGCAGAGGAGCTGGGAGATAATGGTTTTCTGTCAATGAATCACCAACAGGGATGCGACTCGTAGAAAGAACCACGTCTGTTGGAAATGCGTTAGAGGGCACATCTATCAAGATTCCTTGCTCCGATGCGTCGAGCTGGCCTCCGTTTGAACCAACTGCAAGCGTCGCCTCCGCAGAGAACAGAACGACTGTTCCTATGTCTATGCGAAAGTCATCGCTTCCTCGTAATGACCGTGCGGCGTTGACGTAGCCTTCGGCCGAAACTGAAATCGTACGGTGATCCAATGATGCGTCGGTGTAGAACGCAAAGCGTCCTCTCATATCTGTCCTGGAGAGGAGGTCGCCTAATAGCACCTCGGCTCCTTCGATGGGGGCTGCGCTTTCATAATCAAGGACGGTGCCGAGAACGAGTTGGGATCGGTCCGTCAAGACCGGCGGAGGCTCTTCTCCGTTCCCAGGTCCGTTTCCCGTCCCGTTTCCGTTTCCGTTTTCTTCGTCTGGGTCGCAGGTGGCGCAGCCGAGCCCAAGGGCGATGGTGATTAGAATTAGTATCCAGAACCTTTCGACGGCGGGAAGCTTGAGCATTTGCATGAGACCCTTGACGAGGGATTATCAATAGAGAGCGCTGCCCCACATTGGGAGAGAGCTCTTATGGCGGCCTTGCCGCCAGGTCACCCAATAC
>SKWY01000472.1 GCA_007128675.1 Deltaproteobacteria bacterium
CGAAAGGAGTATCAGCAAAGCCCCATGGAGCTGGTGGGCCATTTGGGCATGCTCTTTGGCCATTATATGTCTCAACGCCTCTGGTTCACGGCTCTTTCCGATGTGGACCGGCTCTTTGATCTCCAGTGGCCAGAGGAAGTGCAAGCAACCATGAACGATAGCCTGATCCATTACCGTTTCATGGCCTTGGAACAGCTCAAGCGTTACGACGAGGCTCTACGTATAGGTGAAGATTATCTCCGGGAACACACCGATGGGCAGCACCACAGGACGATCGAGCATCGTATGACCCAAATCATCGCCAGCCGTCGTGAGGCCATCGACAAGCTCGAAGAGCTTCCGGCAGCGATGGAGGCCATCGAGTCGGAACAGCAGCAAGTCCGCGAGCGATTCCAGTCCGCCCAGGCGTCCTTCGCCGAAGCAGAGGAGTCACACCGTGCCCTTCTAGCCGGGCTTGCCGACCTGGAAGAGGGCACGTCCGAACATAGCCGAAGGGAGCGCGAGCTTCGAGCCGTGTTGTCTCGCATGGAGCGATTCGAAAGAGACATGAGCAGGGCACGGGATTCCCACGCGGGGCTCTTGCTCCGCCGATGCACGACCCTCATGCGACACAAAGCCTATCGGCAGGCATCACGGTATTGCGAAGAGGCCGCCGCCGAAGTGCGGGCACTCGAAGTCTCCGGCATGGAGGAGTCGATACGTTCGCTTCGTTACCAGCGGCTCATCGCACATTTTCACCTGGGAGAGTTTCGGGAGGCCATCGACGTCGGCGAGCTCATAAAGGAAGGCCTTGGCCCTCGCGACAGATGGGTTTCGAACGTGGACAGCCTGATCGCTGCCATGCCTGCCGACCCGCCGTGAGTTCGTCCTGGCCGGGCAGATGCTCGCGGTACGGTATGACTCGGCCAGCTTCGCGGATTATGATCCCTTGGACGTCAAAATAACCATCCGCAAGAAAGAACCCCGGTCCCGACGGGCAAGCACCCCCAAGGCCCCGGACAACATAGAAAGCGCTATGACATGAGAAGCACAGAATCATGCAGTCACGCAGGCGATGGAAAGCCGACCAGGATGGGTGTGAAGAATATGCTTTACGCTGTTGCTGTCACCTTGGCCTTCTCGAGTGCCGCGTGCAGATCGAATGAGTGTGAGCCGCGCACCTGCGGCGAGCTCGGCTTCGAGTGTGGCCGCCACGACGATAACTGCGGCGGGACGCTTGTCTGCGGGCCATGCGATGACGATATGACCTGCACGGAGGATTGGATCTGTGTTGCTTCCGGGACTCGCTTGCTGGGGCGCCCCGGCCACCGGCCCCTTCTGTTCAGCTTGGGAGGACAAGCAACTCTTCAGCACGGTACGGAGGAGGCAGCGGTCGAGATCATCAACAGGGCTCTGGACTTGGGCGTCAACTACATCGACACGGCGGCGCTGTACGGCCCGAGCCAAGACTACATCGGAGCCGTAATGGAAGCTCGGCGCGACGAAGTCTTTCTCGCCACCAAGAGCCATGACTACAGTTACTCCGGCACAATCAGCTTGTTCGCTGAAAGCCTGGAGAGGCTGCGGACCGACCACGTCGACCTCTATCAGCATCATCACGTCAATACTGATGCCAATCTAGACGCGATCCTCTCGGAAGACGGCGCGTTGAGGGCATTTCGCGAGCTCCGAGACCAAGGCTCGGTCAGGCATTTGGGCATTAGCAGTCACTCACCACGGATTCTATTGAGAGCGATAGAGGAAGTGGACGACTACGATTGCGCCCTGATTACCTTGAACCCAGCGGGTAGAGACATGATCGACCGCGAGCACCTGGATACCTTCTTGGAGAGGGCCGAGGAAATGGGAGTCGCCGTCATCGCGATGAAGCTCTTCGGGCGTGGAGCCTTGTTGCGAGACGGTGTGAGCGCACAGGATCTGTTCCGGTACTCGTTGAGCTTTCCAGTGGCAACGGCAGTGATAGGCATTTCCGAGCTTTGGCAGCTCGAAGAGAACGTGACGATGGCCAAGGAGTTTCGGCGTATGTCGGAATCGGAGATGCGGGAACTCGAGGCTCGATTCTAGAGCACGCTCGGTGCGGCGCTAGACCCTGCTCGCGTCGCCGGTTCAGTCGACAAGGCTTTGCGATCTGCTCGGGCCAAGAACGCAGGAATCGTTCATGATCCCCGTGACATCTAAACATCTCGTCTCAATGTCGATGACGAAGACGGCGTGGAGGACCTCAAGCGTTATGTCCCCGTGTGAATGCGAGCCTACTCTTCGATACGCTTCGCTGGGGTATCTCGGCCAGCTTGATGTAGCGTAAGGCCGGTGGCCGGCCCAGGCTGGCATCTCCCATGACTCCTCTCGAGGTGTCATCAGGCATCCTCATTCGCTCGAGGAGCCGCTCGGGAAGGACCTCGCCGCCATGCAGGGCGCGCTGCCAACGATCCACATCCGCGGCCGTACCAGACAAGGCGCCCGCCGCATGGGGCTGCGTCATGCTTATCCAGCTGGCATTGGTAATGACTTCCCCTCTTTGGTAACCGGACACCCGGCCCTTCGCAATCGCCCTGTCGGGATAGTAGTCCGTTTGTTCTATTCCCAGAGGCAGCAGCAGGCGCTCGCGAACGAAATCGTGCCAAGGTTCTCGAGTAATCTTTTCTATTATGGCCCCAAGAAGAATGTACCCAGAGTTGTTGTAAAGCCAGCTCGTTCCTGGCTCGAAGGTGGGCTCCTCGTTGACGAAGACCTCTATCAGCTCCTTGGTGGTCAGCTCCCTGCGGACCCGCTCATCGGACATATAGCCGGGGATACTCGTGTAGCTCTTGATCCCAGAGGTGTGATTCAAGAGTTGGTGCACCGTGACGTCACCTTGAGGGTAATCGAGAAGATCGCCTACGGTATCTTCGAGCGACAGCTCCCCATCATCTACCAGGGTGAGAATAGCGGCAGCCGTGTACTGCTTGGTGACAGAGGCCAAACGAAGGATATGATCCTTTCGAAGGCTTACGCCCAGCTCCACGTCAGCCATGCCTATCGCATCGTGGAAGATCGTCTGTCCCTCTCGAGATACGATCGCTACCGCACCTGGTCCGTCTTCTTCATAGACCGATGACAGAACGGCGCGCCACCTGCACTCCTCATCGTCTACTTCCGCAACACCCGTCGAGGAGAGCGCTTCATCCACATGCTCGTAGCCACTTGGATCGGTGCCGGGACCTTCAGCCGATTCATAGCCTCCGTCGGCATTGGAAGACGTAACGACACAGGCCATGAGAGTCGGAATTGCAAGTACACTAATGACGACCAAGCTCTTTATCGTTTTCATCTCTCTCTTTCCCGGCAGAAGAAGCATTGTCCCAAGGCTCATACCAAGAGCTGACATGCGAATCATCCTAGTCTAGCTCATTGGACTCGAAAAGTGTTGAGTCAATGAAGGGCGGACAGGTCTTGCCTCTGGCTGTACGTGAAGAGGTCTTGTTTCGGACGGCAAGGCAAGCCCAACCCCTTATGGCTGATCGGAGGACTCCTTGCTCGACTCAATGGATGGCTTCGAGATGCTACAATGACTATATGCTTTCTCGCATTCCTCTTTGGTGTCGTAAAGGTAGCGCCTGCAGTCACGTCCCTCGCAAAAGCAACCACACCTTGCTATCTCGCATCCACGCTCGGGGTGCCATTCGTAAGTGTTGAAGAGGCAGCAAGAGGCCATAGCATAGCCAGCCCTTCTTTCGCGGCAGGGCGGCCTGCATCCAGTGGACGACAGAAGAATCATGGCGCCCACAAGGACGCTCACCAAGAGAGCACGACTCATCGCGATTCTTCCTTCTGGCGAATCCTTCTCATCGTCGACCTCGACTCGTTGAAGAAGCTCAATACCAAGCATCTAATCATGGCGGCGCGCATGCAGGCAACGTCAATGCCTCCATTCTTTTCTAGATGTAGCACCGCGCCGGAAACGACACATCGGCATTTGCGGTTGACGACCGCTCAATCGCGCAGGTACTGAAAGAACTGCTTGGCCGGAAAAATGCGAGTAAGGAACGTCGTCGCAAAAAATATCCAAACCAGAACGACAAGACCAATCAAAGCGGTGGAGGGATTGCTCCTTGTCCATACTAAGCTCGGATCAGGACCAGCCAGATCAGCAGCGGCCCGCCCAAGGCTAGTGGGCACAAAGACCCCGTAATAGAGCACGATGTGGAAGATCAGTACTGGCCAGAAGCACACATGGAAGCGCTTCGTCTTCCGTCTCCGGTCATCGTTGATGAGCATCTGTCGGACATCGGATTGGCGGGCATCGAGCCGCGGGAAGCCGCATACGTTGCAGTCGCCAGGCTCCGATGCTCTCGCTCCGCAGTCCCCACATACCCAAAATTCTTTTCCAAGATAGTCAAGCATGAAGGTAAGAATAGCAAAGGAGAGCCATGCCTTCTAGCATGCAAGCGTGATGAGTCGGCCCACGGATCGTGGGGCCGTATGTTGCCCGCCGATTGGGGTCTGGGCCCTTGAACATCGGGTCGATCTTTCGGTGGGCCCAATAGACAATGGATTCACCTGAAGTAGTCGCACCTTCGGGCGCAAGAAGAGACTTCACCTGGGAAGTGACCTAAAGGAGCGTCGAGGAGGAGCACGGCCTTACGAGCGCGATGAGTCAGCCTCTGGATCGCGGCGGAGGGGTGGGAGAATCTGCTTCCGTGTTGTGTATTCAGGCTATTCTGGATAGCATTGATTAATTGGGCGGTTGCACCGAATGGACCCACGCAATGGATGGAGAAGAGAATGCTTCCCAACGCGCGATTGCTGCTTGGCATGGCTTTGTTGTTTCTTGCATCTTTGGGGAAGGGATGTGGACCCGACGAGTCTGCTGAATGCGAGCCCGAGAGCTGTGAATCCTTGGGATTTGATTGCGGCGTGCATAGTGATCGCTGCAAGGGCACCTTGTACTGCGGCCAGTGCTCCACCGGGTTCAGGTGTGAGGAGGGCATCTGCACTTGCGTGCCCTTGACATGCGAGGAAATCGTCTTCGAGTGCGGCGTCCATGACGACGGATGTGACGGTACCGTTTCCTGCGACGAGTGTGCGGACGGATACGTTTGCGACATAGGATTTTGTGTGCCGAGCAGCGACTGTGTGCCCTTGACCTGTGATGACGTCGAGGCCGAGTGCGGCACCCATCCTGACGGTTGTGAGGGGTTCTTCGATTGTCCGCCTTGCGACTCGGGCTATCGATGCAGCGCGGATCATCGGTGCGTGTCCGCATCCGGTGCGATCGGCGAGCCCTGTACGACAGGCTCCGATTGTGACGGTGAGGCCTGCCTTGAGGAGAATGAAGGGTACTGGCGGGATGGGTACTGTTCGCAACCGTGCCAGGAAAACGCCGATTGCGGCGCGGGAGCGATGTGCTCCCCACATGGTCTTTGCTTGGTAGAGTGCTCGACTAATAGCGACTGCCGTGACTCCGCGTACTTCTGCTTGGAGCTGGAAGATGGCGCGGGCATGTGCGTCGCCGGTGCGGGAGGGCCGGGCAGCATCGGTGATCCCTGCGAGAATTACTGGAACTGCGGCGGCGGCTCTTTTGGTTTTTGTGTCACTGACTCGAGCTGGCCTGGCGGCTACTGCACCGTTCTTTGCGAGTCCGAGAGCGGAACCACGTGCCCAGGCGGAACCGAATGTTGGAATAACTTCTTGTGCCTGGCAAACTGCCAGGATTCAGGAGATTGCCGGTTCACCGAAGGTTATGCCTGCATGGATTTCGGTGGCCAGGCGGATATGTGCGTTCCAGGCTGCCGGAGCCACGAAGACTGCTCCCCCTACTACTGCGACACGGACCAAAACATATGCGTAGACTGTTTGAGTGACACTCACTGCCAAGAGGGATTCGACTGTCTCGACGGCCAGTGCATAGGGGACTCGACGGGCTGCGACATCAATAACTTTACGGCTCATAGCGAGCACGCCGAATATACCGATGCGACGACCTGGGGATCCTTATTGACCTTTTATGCCTACAATGAGAGTTCTTTGCCGGCGGACCAGCTCAAAATAGACTGGTGGTTCGATTTCGGCGGCGAATTTACAGGGCCAGGCATCTACCAGGTAGAGTCCGACAGCAACATGCAGACCTGTGGCCTGTGCGTGTTCATTCGTCGATTCAACGCCATTGGAGAGCAGTACCAGTTCTTTTTTGCTACATCGGGTGAGATCGAAATCACCGAAGTAGGTGCCGACGGCGAGCCGTTCTCCGGTGTTTTTCGCGACGTGGTCTTTTTCGAGTGGGGAAGTGGTGAACCGCTTCAAGGGGGACAGACATGGTGCCTTGATGGCTACGCTTGGACAACAAGCATTGATGGGCCGTGGCCAGGCACGAATGGTGATCCTGCCGAGGAGACGGTGCTATCGGAGTCTTTTCGAGATGGCGTTTTGCCTCAAGGGTGGAGCGACACCAATATTCTATGGCAGACCGCAGGGGGCGGCTACGCGCACTTTCAAGAGCCGAATTCGACCCTAAGAACCCCCGTCTTGGATCTTTCAGGGTACTCCGAGGTGACGTTACAGTTCGACGTGGCGCAGTGGGGCAGTGGTGCTTCAGGTCCCATCACCGTGGAGATATCCAACGACGGCGGCAGCAGTTGGAA
>SKWY01000476.1 GCA_007128675.1 Deltaproteobacteria bacterium
GACCTCCATGAGATCGTCCAAATCGGAAAGCGGCTTGCCGTCTACCATCCAGCGCAACCGAAGACTGACGGAGTCCCCGTCGGGATCGATGGGTATCGGCACTCTGGCCCTCAACGTGTCTCCCCCCAAAGGCGCGGAGGGTTCCATACTAACCTCGGGAGTAAGAGGAGGCCTGTTTCCAATGCGAACGCTGGCAATCGCCGGCTCTCCCTGCTCCGTCCCATCATGAGGCACAACGGTCAAGGTCCAGAGCTCGCCTTTTCGGGTGAGTCCCTCGGGCAGGCGCTCCTTCTCGACCGGCTCGCGTCCTTTTGAAGAAAAGGTAAAGGACAGGGTCACCTCGTCTCCGTCGCGATCATGAGCAGGTGAGATGATCTTGGCCTCGAGCGGCTGCTCTGGAAGAGGATCATCGGGAGAAATCGAAATGATCGGAGGATCTGGCGGAGTGTTGGCTACCGATATCTCCGCGCGAGCCTTCCCGCCGGCCGCCTCGTCGTCATGAGCCAATGCCTCCACAGCCCAGGTTCCACCTGCTTCGACCCTGTCTGACTCTACTCGATCCGAGTCGATCCCCGTCTCTTCGCCATCAAGAAACCACCTAAAGGTGTAGCGGATGGGATCATCGTCGGGATCGCTGGCCGGCTCGGTGATCGCGGCCCAAAGAGCATCCCCCGTCCGGGGGGTCGAGGGAAGGATCGTTAGCCTTGGCGCCGAGGGAGGCGTGTTCTTCACAACGACGGAAACCTCATGAGAAGGCCCCTCCTCCTCGCCGTCGAAAGCAACGACCTCGACCGAAACCGTCTGACCCTTTCTAGCCGTACCGGGAGAGAGAGACGAAACCGATTTGTCGAAGAGCACTCTCTTCCCGTCTATTCTCCACCTATGCCTTATGGTGAGTTCGTCTCCATCCGCATCCTTGGCGGGCTCCTCGACGACTACTCGAATCTCATCGGTAACTCGAGGATGTGTCGGCTCAAGTGCGATGAGGTGCCTTGTGGGAGGAGTATTCAATATGCGGACCGAATCCTCCGCCAAAGGCCCCTCTTCCTCTCCATCGAAACCTCTGACCTCTACCCTCCAAAGCTCGCCCTTCTCGACGATCCCCGATGGGACCGCCGATGCATCAGCCGGCAGCTCAACCAGATCGTCATCACGAAACCACTTGTAAAGATACCGGACATCGTCCTTGTCGGGGTCCTTTGCCGGCTCTAGAAGACTCACCCTTAGCACGTCTCCAACTCTGGGCTTCTCCGGCACCACGCGGACGGAGGGGCGAGTCGGCGGAGCGTTTCGAATCAGGACCTCTTGGGATTGAAAGACACGAGCGGGATCTTCTTCACTAGCTGCTTGCACCGTGAACATCCAACGCTGGCCTTTTCGAGGCTTGCCGGCCGACACCGTTCTCTGGTCACGAAGGTCTGCCTCCTCCTTCCCATCTCGGTACCAACGAACGGTGCTCCCCTCCTCCGGCAACCGATCTAGATGATGCCAGGTCCATTGGGCCTCCAGTGTGTCGGTCGAGCGCGGCCTTTGTGGCGAGATCATCACGTCTCTGTATCGAGCAGTGTTGGGATACAACCATCCGGACCGAGCGAAGTCATGTCCCTCCGTGGCCCACATCAGCCTGACGGGAGCTTCACCCCGTCTTCTTGCCTTCAGCGCCACTAATCGCGCATCACGAGTCCCGATGATGATCTCCAGAAAACCGTCGCCCACGAGATCCGCCAGAGTCGGACCAGCCGCGGGGATGCCCTCGAACGCAACGGGCCATCCGGAAAGAGACCGTCCTTGCCCATCGAATGCATGGACACGCCCGTCGCCTGTTGCAACGAGCACCGCTTGCCCCCCTTGTCTGTGGACATCGCCAGCAACCGGGGACCCGACGGGGCTTGCCGATAGCTCGACTGGAAAGCCCGAAAGCAGCTCTCCGTTTCGATCGACGACGTAGAGCTTGCGATCGGCCGCGGCGAAAGCCATCTCCAAGACGCCATCACCCGTCACATCCATCAAGGCGGGACCGCCGTAGATGCGATAGCCCGTCTCGAATGGAAAACCTGGAAGATGGCGACCAGATGCGTCCACGACATACAAGCGGTAGTCCTGGCTCGTGAAGACCACATCGGCAACACCATCGTCGCTGATATCGCTGCACGCGATCGAGCCCGAGACCACAAAGCTGCTCTTGACCGGGAAACCGGCCCTCTGGGCCCCCTTTACGTCGAAGGCGTGCACGGCCCCATCGGAGGCCCCAAGAATCAGGGTCGGCTCGGCCAACTCTCGAGCGCCCAAATCGCCCAGCGTTACGGCGGTGGTAACCTCGGCGCCCACCTCGGCGGGAAAGCCATCTAGGATCCTTGGTCCATTGTCGGTCACTCTCCAGGCATAGAGAAGACCGTCGCTTCCCCCGACCACGATCTCCCGGCGGCCGTCCCCCGTCACATCCAGAAGAGAGCCGCCGGCTCTTGCCCCGCCCCCAGCCGACACAGGAAAACCCGGCCAGATGTCTCCGTCGCCTCCAACGAGGTGAACCTCTCCGTTCACGCCAACGACGAGTATGGCCCTTTCTTCATTTCCCGTGATATCGGCCACCGCGACGGAACCGGCCGCCCTAGAGCCAAGACCGACGGGGAAGCCCGGCACCAGGGACCCGTCTGCGCGCACCACCGTCACACCGACTCCCGCTGCAACTATGACCTCGAGACTGCCATCGCCCGTAAGGTCGAACACCGCGACCGCCCCATTGACCGAACCATCCACGGGCACGGGAAAATGGGATAGAGGTCGAACGGCCCAAAGCGGCAACGGGCTAGAGAGAAGCACCAATAACAAGGCCAGACGCCGAGCCCTTGCGCTACTCTCCCAGATCACTTCTTCCCCTTGCCGAAAAGAAGCTCGGCCAATGAAACCTCATATGGGCTCATCCATCAGAGCCGTTCCACGAGTCGCTTGTTCGTATCACGAAGGCGCTTTGATAGAACACGGGCAATGTTGATCACGATGAAGGTGAACCCGTCGCGGTAGTTCGTACGAAAGGTGAGAAGGTTGTCTATGGTCAGCACCAGTAGTGTGCACGGCTCCACGGCTCGGACCGATGCCGAGCGATACTCCTTGTCTATTATCGACATCTCGCCAAAGAAATCGGGAGGCGTAAGTCCGGCGAGGGTCTTCTCCTCACCGTTACGCCTGCGAAATACTTGCACCGGGCCATCGACGAGTATGTAGAGAGCATCTCCTGCGTCTCCCTCCTCGAAGACCATCTCGTCCGGCTCATATCTTCGGGCCTGGCAAAGCGCCGATAGCATCTCTAGCTCGGCATTGGAAAGCATCTCGAATAGCCGGGTCCTGTGAAGGATGTCTATCTTATCCATGTTTCAACCCTCTGCTGCCTTTTCCTCGGTCGAAGAACCCTCGCCAACCTCTTGTGCGCTTCGTTTGCCATCCTTCGGGGATATCTCATCAACCAGTCCCGCCTGACTCGAATCCTCGGTGGGGCGCGCCTTCAGTGCTGGTCGATCGCGAAACCATGCCTCGACGCGATCCTTTTCCGAGGAGCTTGTATGCACCGTTAGTGGTTCGATTCTCGAGACACCGTCCCGCGCGCCCACTCGATAGACGGTCTCTGGCTCAACCTCTATGTTGTAGGTCTCGACGTCGCGAACTAGCGACACGCACCATACCTGCTTGTCTCGTTCCTCGCAGGGCCAGTAGAGAAAGCTCTCACCGGCTATGGCTCCGAACTGCTCCCTCGCAATGATTAGATAACCCGCCGCGCTGTCCTTCAGCTTCGCCTTGACGCCGACCAAGGATTCGGCTTCTTCCCTGAGCGTCCGGGCCTCCTCTTGCTTCTGTGCCGAAGCGCGAAACAGCCGCTCCGCCTGACGTTTTCTGCGAGCAAGGGCCGTTTGTTTCTCGGCCGCAAGGAGACCCAGCTCCATCGCCCTGTCCCAGAGGCTCTCCACATCACTCCAAAGACGGGCCTTTCTCTCGCACTCACGCTCGTAGATCTCGTGAACCGAACGATGCTCCCTGACGAGGCGAGTGAGTTCTGGATCCTTGCTGGAGGCCCCATCGTCCGCTTGCTCCTCCACAGCCCCTCTGCTCTCTCTCGCTTCCTCTAGCCTGCGCTCGACGGCTCCCAGACGCACCCAGGCATCGGAGGCCCTGAAGCGTTGCTCTTCGTAGCTGCCAAGCTTCTCGAGGGCGCTGTTCTCGATTCGCGAGACCTCGGAAAGGAGGCCGGCCACCTGGGCCTCTTCGTCGGCCGAGCGCTCGAGAGCATCCATGGCCTTCTTCTGATCGCGCTCGCAATCGAGCTCCAGGTGAAAAGCCCGATCCAAGAGCCCCTCGCCACGCTCTTCGGCATCCCGCAGCTCGGATCTCGTCGACACGAGATCCTCCAGCCACGACTTGAAGCTCGAGGAAGCCACAACGGCCTCAATATCTTCGAGGCGCCTCTTCTTCATATCGCTAGGACCCCCTTCTTCATGTTGACTAGCCCGCGGGCGCGAAGATGAACGGAACAGTGACCGCCGTCTCCTCGGGGGGCCTAACAGGGAACTGCCAGGTACGTATGCGGCTGCGAACGCAGTTGTTCACGGAGCTGCTGCGTACCGAATCCTCTATGAAGTCGACCGCCCTGACTCGTCCGTTCGTGGAGATGACGATATTGACCAGTAGGCGCCCACGCAGCTGGGGGTTTCTTCGAAGCTCCGTCTCATAACAGGCTTGAATCGCCTGCTGACGAGCCCTTATGAAGCGTCCGATTTGCTCCGCGTCCACCGTCGCCGTATCAGCCTCTATGGCGCCCTGTTCTATTCCTCCACGAACGCGGGCAGTCTCACGAGCACCGCGATCGACCTTGCCCGCGCCATCGGTTGCAAGATCCCCAATATCGGCGCGCCTGTCTCCATCAGCCCCAGTCGGTCCCCTAATCTCCTCGCCTTCCCTGGCCGTACGAACACCCCCAGAAAGAGCAAGGGCATCGTCCAAACCAACGGAGCGACCACCTCGGTCGAGCAGATCGGCGAAAGCGCTGCCGCCCTCTTTCGTGCGTGCCCCGATTATCTTGAGGATACCCTGCTCCTGTACGGCCTCCTGAACCTCCTCGCTCTTGGCGGCCTCCCTTATCTCCTCCTCGGTTCTCTCTCGCTCCTCGGGCTCTGCTTCCTCCTGCTTCTCCTTGGTCTCGTCCCGCTTTCCTGGAGCCTTGGAGTCAAGCTCGGGCGTATCTGGCAGCTCCGGCACTATGAGCTTTGCGAACCTGTCCGGCACCTGATCCAGGGAGTAACCATCTGGAAGGGGAACGGTGTAGAGGTAGACACCGCTCGAGATGTGCACCGTAGCCGAAACGATCAGAATACCGGTGAAGAGCTTGTCTATGGACTTCACCCATCCGCCCCGCGCCTCCTTCGGTAAGACAACCTTTGGGGGCTCCGGCGGAGGAACGACGAACTGGAAGAGCAGGGTAACATCACCGAGGCTCACCTTCCCTCGGGCCGTCTCCGGCAGAAGATAGTGGAAGAGGCCGCCCTTCTTGGTGGCAAGCCCCTGCGACTTCAGCGATCTCAAGTCGAGGGCTCCTTCCCCTACCGAGATCCGCCCATCCATCCCGTCGCTGAATGCCAGGTGGTACTTGCCACCCTTTACCTCGAAGAGCTTGAACCTCTTCGGAAGGCCCGAAGCCGGGACCACGAAGGTATTCTTGGGGCCCGAGCCGAGCGTCACGTCCTGTCGGCCTGGAAGCAGCCGCTCCTCGACGATCTTCCCCCCCTGGATAATGCCTATGCGGAGAGCTTTTTGTTCACAACGCGTCGCCATCGGCCTCTCGCCTGAAAATCCCCAGGGGTGCCTTTGAACCCTCACGTCCAATCAACGGACTACCTAGCGACAACCGTAACAAGATTAGCTCCGCCGAGCCGCTCCGTCATCTCGAACGAACTAGACGCGAAAGCATGAGAGCAGCCGACTTCACTGGGAAGGGCTGCCCGTGCTCGTCTAGAAAGCAGCATCCGCCTGGATCACCGTGAAACGGAACTGCGAGAACTCCGCTTGCCCCGCGGAGTACAAAACCTCACTGATGACGCGGAAAGAAGTCTCCCGGTGAGCTATCAGCAAGGCTGTCCCAGTGAAGTCCTGCGCTACATTGAAAGAGGCAATCCGCCTTTGAGCCTCGGCTTCCTCGGCCAGGGCATCCCGAACCGGCCTGATGAGATAGCCTTCCTCTCCGCCGTCCTTGTGCACGGCCTCCACCCTGCCGTTCTGAATCGTGGCGACCGCCTGGTCGTTCACCAGAATCTGTCTTGCGGTGATTGCGATGGGCACCGCATCCTCTGGCGCAAGCTGCGCGGTCGAATCAGGGAGGGTCAAGTCGTCACTCATGGTGATGTTGACCGGCGTAGTGGAGTAGTTCTTGATGAGGAACAACAGGAGCACCGTGAGGATATCCATCAAGGAGGTAATGGCCAGCGGCCCCACGTCCTCGAGCCGCTTGGCCTTCCTGCGGTTACGCAGGCTGTATTCCTCGCCGGTCGACTTGAACTCCGAGAGATTACGAAGATCCCCGGTCCCTTCGTCTTGTTCTCCGAGGTCGCCAAACTCCTCGTTATGCTCGTCAA
>SKWY01000230.1 GCA_007128675.1 Deltaproteobacteria bacterium
AAGCGGATCATAGGCCAGCAAGAGGTGGTCGACCATCTCTTGCTCTCTCTGTTCTCTCGAGGCCACGGCCTTTTCGTCGGCGTTCCAGGCCTTGCAAAAACCCTGCTCATCTCAACCCTCGCCGACATACTGGATCTCACGTTCAACAGGGTGCAGTTCACTCCCGATCTGATGCCTTCCGACATCACCGGCACCGATGTTCTCGAAGAGGATCACACGACGGGGAAGAGGGTCTTTCGTTTCGTCAAGGGACCTCTTTTCGCGAACATCATCTTGGCCGACGAGATCAACAGAACGCCCCCGAAGACACAGGCGGCCTTGCTGCAGGCCATGCAGGAGCATCGAATCACCGCCGGCGGACACACATATACACTCGATCCTCCCTTCTTGGTCTTTGCAACTCAAAACCCCGTGGAGCAGGAAGGCACCTACCCTCTACCCGAGGCGCAGCTCGACCGATTCATGTTCATGATCAACGTGGACTACCCCTCGGAGGAAGAGGAGATCAGGGTGGTACAGACGACCACGGGCTCCACGACGCAAGAGATCACGAAGATCCTCGGGCCAGAAGAGATCATCGCTTTCCAGGAACTCGTAAGGCGCGTCCCCGCCTCGGACCATGTCATATCCTACGCCGTCAAGCTGTCACGAAGCACCCGGCCTGGTCTAGAAGGCTCTCCCGACTTCGTGACCGAGCATCTTTCCTGGGGAGCTGGTCCTCGTGCCAGTCAGTATCTGATCCTGGCCGGAAAAGCCCGCGCCATCCTTCATGGTCGCAGCGCCGTCGACGTGGATGATGTGCGGGCACTCGCCCGGCCGGTCCTGCAACACCGAATCATCACCAACTTTCACGCCGAGGCCGAAGGCGTATCATCCATGCAGATCGTGGGACGTTTGCTCGAGACTATTAGGCCCTAGACCGCCCATGGTCAGGATGCAAGGAGCGCCCAGTGAGCATACCGAGCCCCTATATGGGGGGAGGGCGAAGCCGCGGACAGGATATCGCCGCCACCCTGGCGACAAGAGTTCCAAGCCGATTGGTACTCTTTAGGGGAGCGCCTTCCCAAAGGATGGCGCTGTGACAACGAAATAGGAGAGCACCCCAGGGGGTTGTAGCTTGGGTGCGCGCATGCCTCTTGCGTCTCCGCAAACGCACTACATGGATAGCTCCCGCCTTCGAGAACTAGACACCCCTGTCCAGAGTACTTGGCCCACCCGTTGATGTAACCGGCCGCCTTGCGGTAACCCTTGGTGCTCTCCTGGAAGCTGGCATGAACAAGTAAAAGCCCTCTCTTTTCCCAAGCAGGTTTCAAGTGCCCAAGGACATCCCCAAGAAGCCCGATGGAGCCAACGGCGACCATCGCAACCAAGAGGGCGACACGAAGAAGGAAGGCCTCTCACTATTGGACCCCAGGGTCCTCGCGAGAGTCGGACCGCTGCAGCTCAAGGCTCGCCAAGTGGTGGAAGGAGTGCTCTCCGGGCTTCACAAGAGCCCCCACCACGGGCAGTCGATCGAGTTCGCCGAGCACAAGGAGTACAGCCCTGGTGACGAGATACGCCACATCGACTGGAAGGCCTACGGCAAGTTCGACAAGTACTACGTCAAGCAGTTCGAGCACGAGACCAACCTTCGGGCATGGATCGTCATCGACGCATCTCGCTCCATGGCCTATGGCAGCGAGGGGGTACCGAAGCTGGAGTACGCCAAGGTGCTCGGTGCGTCGCTCGCCTACCTATTGGTCCAACAGGGCGATGCGGTAGGTGTCCTGGTATATGGCGCGGGCACACGTTCTTTCCTGCCCGTTCGCTCATCGGGCGGACATTTGCATGAAGTGCTCTCGACACTGGAGAGCACCAAGGCGGAAGGCCCAACCGATCTAGGGGCCGCCCTCGACTTTCTTGCAGAGCGCTCCCCTCGTCGAGCGATGGTCCTCCTTCTCACCGACCTACTCGATCCCGAAGCACAACCAGTGGCCCAGATTCGACGGCTGCGCGCACGACGGCACGACGTGTCCGTCTTTCACCTCATGGACCGCGCGGAGCTGGAGTTCCCGTTCGAGGACCCTACCCTCTTTCTCGGAATGGAGGATGAGCGTCAGCTCCCCGTCCATCCCCTAGAGATTCGGGTTTCCTATCTGAACGTAGTCGGGTCCTTTCTCGAAGAGACGCGGGCATCTCTAACGGAGTCGGACATCGATTATCGCCATACCGTAACGGACACGCCTTATGACAGGGTCCTCATCGACTTCCTTGGCCGGCGGAGCCGCCCGGCGCGGAGTGTATGAAAGATGGGTCTCTCCTTCATGAACCCCGCTTTCTTATGGGGCACCCTTCTAGGCGCATTGCCAATCGTGATTCACCTCATCAACCGGCGGCGTCATCGCCGGCACGAGTTCGCCGCCATAGCATTCGTGCTACAAAGCAGGGTCCAACAGGCTCGCAAGCTCCGTTTGAAGCGCCTCCTTCTCTTGCTGACTCGCATGCTCCTTTGCATCCTGGTGCCCTTGGCGCTTGCCAGGCCCTACCTTCAGCCAACCGATGCAAAAGCCGCGGTTACCGACAGCGGACCGTCGGCGGTAGCGATAATCCTGGATACATCGATGTCCATGCGTTATCGGCTGGACGAAGAAATGCTCTTCGAGCACGCACAAAGACATGCTCGGAAGATAGTCGCGAGGTTATCGGCTGAAGATGCCGTGGCGGTGCTTCCGTGCGACAACGGACATGAGGGCCACCTGCCGGGAACCACTTACGATCTGGCCCAGGCTCGCCGCACGATAGCTAGCGCAGAACCCGGCTTCGATCGAGCGGACATGATGCCCTGCCTTTCGGCGGGAGCCAGGATCGTGGCCGACTCACCCCTTCCCGGGAAAAGAATTTACGTGATTACGGATCTGACGGCCAGCGCTTGGAGGCTAGATGCGCCTCCTCCATCGATTACGACAGAGGACGGAGAGATGCGGCCCAATGTGATCGTCATCGACGCGGCCGAGGGACGGGATCTGCCCAACCGATGGATCGAGGACTTGACGATCGAGCCCGCCATGGCTCTCGGGGCCCGTGGCCACGCCTTCACCTTTTCGGTTCGAGCCAGTGGAGGGGCTTCCGGCGAGGGCATCTCCGCCTTGGTGAGACAAGGCGAGCAGGCGCTGGTGCGAGGCTTTCTCGATCTGCCGACAAACGGGACGGAGAGGCGCTCCCTCTCATATCAGTTCCCGGAGGGAGGCGAGGTCTTGGGGCGAGTCGAGATCGACTCCGATGCCCTCTCCGTGGACGACGTCTACCCCTTCGTCATGCAGGTCCAGCGTGACGTAAGAGCCCTCGTGGTCGATGGCAACCCGAGCGTGAACCGCTACGAGGAAGAGGTCTTCTTCCTGGAAAGAGCTCTATTCCCAGGCAGAGGGGCCCCAAGCACCATTCGGCCGCGAGTAGTCGACGCCGACGGCCTCTCTAGAACAGACATATCGGCATACGATTTGATCCTTCTCCTGAATGTTCGCGAGCTACCCTCTGGAAAAGCCGAAAAGATCACTCGCTTCGTCGAAGGTGGGGGTGGACTCTTCATCTCCGCCGGCCCCAACCTCGACCCAGACGCCTACAATCGAGATCTAGGCCCTCTGCTTCCGGCCACCCTGCACATCCCCAAGGAGGCCGACGGTGGTCATGCCGCTTTCTCCGCCATTGCCTGGGACCATCCGGTCTTCTCTGTTTTCGAAGGAGAAGGCAGGGAAGGGTTCATCTCGGCGCGCTTCTCTCGTTACCACCTGACGCGGCCGCCGAGGGCCGAGACCGAGGTTCTCGCAACCTTTGACGATGGCTCCCCCGCTCTCATGGTCAGGCCTCATGGCCAGGGTCGTGTCGCGCTCTACACGAGCACCGTCTCACGGGCATGGACGGATTTCCCAATTAGGACGGCCTTTCTTCCCGCCATACAACAGCTTGCCGGCTATCTCTCTCGCTCCCTGGAGGAGCGGCGCAAGACTCATGTTCTAGTGGGAGAGCCGCAGACCCTGAGTGTGCCGAATGGGGTTGACGAGCTGCTCGTGGTTCCCCCCGACCGCCGGCCAGTCAGCCTGCGCGGGGAAGCGCTCGACAGCGGCGAGGTCGTCTTCTCGGACACCGACACACCGGGCATCTACAGGGTGATGAAACGCCGGGGAAGAAGCGAGCCGACCCAAGCCCGCGGGCTCTCCTTTGTGGTCCTCAGCGATCCTCGTGAGTCGGATACTACCCGCCTGGACTCCTCCGAGCTGGCCGCGCATCTCGGCGGCTCGGTCGCCGGTGGCAGAGACCTTTCGCTTGCGGGAGCTGGTCCAGCGGGAACGAGGTCGCTCTGGAGCTGGGTTCTGCTTCTCGCGGCGCTGGCGCTGGTGGTCGAGGGGTGGCTACTTCGAAGATGAGAGCAGGCGATCGACAAGCTCGACGTAAGCCTGCATCGCCGACTCTCGAGACATACCCTTTCTCGATGCCCAGGCGTCGTGCTTGGCGCGCCCCTTGAAGTCCAACATGCCGGGCCTCTTGCCCTGTACGTCGCCTTGGCTTCCTTGCTTGAAGAGCCCGTAAAGCTCCAAAAGAATGTCGTTGCCTGGCCGCTTTGGGAGCGTATGGACTCTTTCTTGAGCCTGCTCGAACTCTGTCTCGAGATCGCTTTTCATCCTCTTCTCCTGGCTTCGAGCGTTTACAAGAGAGCGTAGTGCTCGGCAAGAGCTCATGGATGAGTTCTCGGGAGAGTTTCGCTGAAGAAGAAGCCGCTCGACATTCAGGCCGTTTGGGAAAATATTTTGAAGCAGCGTCGAAGCAAGCTTGTATGGACGTCCCCGCCTTTCCCAAGTGCAATTAGGCCCCGCTTCGGGTATTAGACTTCCAGCATCGGCCCCGGCGAGAAGAATGGAGGCGAGCGCCGCCATTCATGCTGGCTTTCCCTCGTGCATTCGAGGCATCAGGATTGGGAGCCCTCATGAAACATGTGGTCAGCATCAGTCTCGGATCCTCGAGCCGGGACAAGGCTGTGGAAACCGAGCTTCTTGGCCAACCAATACGCTTGGAGCGCCGGGGAAGTGATGGAGACACGGAGAAGGCGGCTCGCCTCTTCAAGGATCTGGACGGTAAGGTCGATGCCTTCGGGCTCGGTGGAGCGACCCTCTGCTTGACGGTCGCGAACACGAAGCGGCAGCTCCAATCCGTAGGGCCCTTGATTCGTTTCGTGAGGGATACCCCCATCGTCGATGGCTCCGGCCTGAAGGATACCCTCGAGGGACGCCTCGCCGCTGTCCTGGATGAACACGCCGAGATACGCCCCAAACGTCGTAGAGCTCTAATCATGAGCGCGACCGATCGCTGGGGCATGGCACGCTCTTTTCTGGACGCCGGTTACGAGTGCGTCTTCGGCGATCTTCTTTTTGCTCTCGGTCTGCCAATTCCCCTGCGAACCGAAAGAGCGCTGGCACGCGTGGGCAGACTCCTAATCCCCATTGTCAGCAGGCTGCCCTTCTCGTGGCTCTATCCAACCGGCAAGCGTCAGGAACGTCGCCAACCTCGCCACGAGAGTATCTTCGATTGGGCCGAGGTGATCGCCGGGGATTGTCACTTCATCAAGCGCTTCATGCCAGACAAGCTGGAGAAGAAGATCATCGTGACAAACACGACTACCGAGCAGGATCTCTTTCTGTTTCAACAGGCCGGCGCAAGGGCGGTCTTGATGTCCACTCCACCGTTCGAAGGGCGCTCCTACGGGACGAATCTATTGGAAGCGGCACTCGTGGCCATCTCGGGAAAGAAACGGCCTCTTGATAACGATGAGATAGAGGCAATGTTGAGAAAGCTTGCTCTCGAGCCACACCTTCACATATTCGCTGAAGGCAAGGTGCTTGATTTTGCCCGCGCGCAAAGTGACGCCTCGACGAGCCCCGAGGATTCCACGACCCGCCAAGGAGCCTGACTCGATCATGGACGCAATGGTTCTAGCTGGCGGCTCACCGAAGCCAGACGATCCCCTCTTTCCGCTCCTACAGGGAAGACCTCGTGCGCTCTTGGAGATAGCTGGACGCCCGATGGTGCAATGGGTCCTCGACGCGCTCTCCTCCTCCCATCGCGTAGAGAGGGTTCTAGTGTTGGGTCTCGATGCGAGTTCGGGTTTGTCTTGCCGGCTCCCAACAACATACATGCCCGATCAAGGGGACGTGCTGGTCAACATTCGGGCTGGTCTCGACGCATTGAGAGCCAGCGGCACCAAGGCCAGCCATGCCCTGGTAGTCTCCAGCGACGTGCCCGCGATAACCGGCGACATGCTCGACTGGCGCGCCGATCGGATTATGGAGACGAAGGCCGACATGGACTACGCGGTGATAGAACGCTCCACCATGGAAACGCGATATCCCGATTCTGGAAGGAGCTTCGTGAGGCTTCAGACCGGACAGGTATGCGGCAGCGATATTCACGGTCTGCGACTGGATATGGGCGGGAACATGGCTCTGTGGAACAAGATAATCTCGGCGCGCAAATCGCCGCTTCGCATGGCCGCCCTTTTGGGTCCTAGCATGCTCATTCGTCTCCTGTTCAGGAGGCTCACGCTGGCTAGGGCTGCCGAGCTGGGTGGACGGCGGCTCGGCATT
>SKWY01000407.1 GCA_007128675.1 Deltaproteobacteria bacterium
AGCAGTACTTTTGAATGACGTCCGGATCGTCCTGCTGCTCACCCGAATCGATTCGCTCTCCAATATTCAAGTTGGTAGCCATCCAGCAGAGGCCGCCCAGCTCCACTGTCTCGTACTGGCTACCGTCCCGCTGGTCCAGCAGGCTCTCGCCGCACACGAAGTCGCTGACACAACCGGAAGTATCGAGCATGCAGTCATCCGAGCAGGCAAGGACGCCCCCATCGAAACCCAGGGACTCGCACGTGGCCCCGCCAAAATCCTCACCGTCACACTCCTCGCCATGCTCGACATGCGCCACACCGTCACCACAATAGGCCGGGGCGAAGCTCATGCAATCGGTTGCGCATCCATATACTCCGTCGTTTACGCCATCGTCGCAGACCTCACCGTACTCGGTGTGCACGATTCCATCTCCGCAGTACCCCCCACAGCCGGAGTCATCGAAAGTGCAGTCGGCCGCACAGGCCAGATCTCCAAAGTAGTACCCAAGGTCTTCACAGGTAGCCCCACCGAGGTTTTCTCCGTCACACTGCTCGGGACCGTTGATCTCGCCGTCCCCACAGTACCCGCCCAAGCATCCCGACTCATCGAAAGTGCAATCCTCGGCACACGCCAGTTCTCCACCCTCATGGTAGCCGAGAGCCTCGCAGGTCATCCCACCAAGCTCATCACCATCGCACTCCTCGGGACCATTTATGATGCCATCACCACAGTAACCATCGTGGCAGCCAGACAAATCGAAGGTGCAGTCCGAGCCACAGGTCAGCTCTCCCCCATAGAAGCCGAAATCCGAGCAGGCCATTCCGCCCAAATCCTCGCCATCGCACTCCTCCGGACCATTGATCTCTCCATCGCCGCAGTAGCCGCCAAGGCATCCAGACTCATCCAATGCGCAGAGATCGGTACATGCGAGCTCTCCTCCCTCGTGATACCCGAGAGACTCACAGGTCAAACCACCGAGATCATCGCCGTCACACTCCTCGGGACCATTGATCTCTCCATCGCCGCAGTAGCCGAAACAACCCGATTCATCGAATGTGCAGTCATCGGCACATGTAAGCTCTCCTTCGTAGTACCCCAGATCCTCGCAGCTCATCCCGCCAAGGTCGTCGCCATCACAGTCTTCACCCGGATCTATGACGCCATTTCCACACAGAACGACCTCTCCATTATCCCCGTTATCGTTCGAATCGCCGCAGCCCGTCGCAACCGCGCCGACTGCCGCCGCAAAAGCCACAACCAAGGACCCCGCGAGCGAGGTTTTTGACTTCCTTATCATTCACTCCTCCCGAGGAGCCTTCAAGAGCCCCAGTCGAAGCAGCACGTCCAATTCCTTGCTCATCAGCCTAGGGCAACCACGATTGCTTCCAGCGGCGTTTTACGTGGACTCTCTTCTCGACAGAGTCGGCGGGCGCCGAAAGCGCTCTAATGAAGGCCTCTGTGCTGGGGATTCGGCAATGCCAGCGTCTTCTATGAATTCCAGTATGGCAAATCGAACCAGGGGGTCAAGCACCGGAAATATTGCGAATCCACATACACCTCCACCACATACCTGGAAACCTAGATAGCGATTTCGCCCTACCCGGTCTCCTTCCGCCCTTGCCCCACCCCGTCCGGCCCGTATAGAGGAAGGCCGCAGCCATGAAAAGAACACGCAAACAATCGAAGAGAACCCCCACAAAGCTTGCCGCGGTAGTGCTCGCGGCCGGCAAGGGCACCCGAATGCGCTCACAAGCGGCCAAGGTGCTCCATCCCCTCTGCGGGCTTCCACTAGGAGCCTGGCCGATCGAGGCAGCCCGTCTCGCCGGCGCATCGCCAACGGTGGTGGTCGTCGGCCATCAAGCTGGAGAAGTCCAGGCTACCTTGAGCGCGGCCTGTCCCGAGGCCGATCTCAGGTTCGCGATCCAAGCCGAGCAGAAAGGAACCGGGCACGCCGTGATGTGCGCGTGGAGGGACCTCGAGCGCTCGGGCGCGGAGCATGTCCTCATACTCTGTGGGGACGTTCCTTCGCTCACACAGGCTACGATGAGACGTCTTACGAGAGCCGGCTCGGGAGCCGATGTCGCTCTTCTCACCTTCGGGGCATCAGAACCCGGCTCCTATGGACGAATCCTGCGCGACGAGAGCGGACGAGTAACCGAGATCGTCGAAGCCGCCGATGCCTCTACAAGCCAGAAGAGAATCAACGAGGTGAATGCCGGCATCTACTGCGTCAAGACCTCTTTCTTGGGCAAGGCCCTGGGAACTCTCGAGGCCGACAATGCTCAGGGCGAGCTCTACCTGACTGATCTGGTCGCTTACGCCGCGAAGTCGGGCAGGGAGGTGGTGGCGATAGGCACGAGTGAAGAAGAGGTCGAGGGCGTGAACGATCGAGCCGACCTTGCCCGCGCCGCGGCCAGGCTTCGAGCCAGGATCAACGAGCAGCTCATGCGAGGGGGGGTCTCCTTCGAGGATCCCTTCGCCACATACGTCGACGCAGGGATCAAGGTCGGACGGGACACCCTTCTTTGTGCCGGCGTTCACCTTCGGGGGAAGACCCGGATAGAGCCGAACGTCCTAATCGAGCCTTACTCCATTCTACGAGACGCCAGGGTGGGCAAGGGAGCCCACATCAAGGCTCACTCCGTCATCGAGGATGCCGACATCGGCCGGGGCGCAAAGGTAGGCCCCTTTGCAAGGCTCCGGCCGGGGACCGTTCTGGAACGCGATGCCGCCATAGGTAACTTCGTTGAGGCCAAAAAGGCCCATCTCGGCAAGGGTGTGAAGGCAGGACACCTCTCCTACCTGGGCGATGCAAGGATCGGGGCGGGCACCAACATCGGGGCGGGCACGATTACCTGTAACTACGATGGAAAGCTGAAGCACGAGACAAGAATAGGGAGCAGCGCCTTCATCGGCTCGAACACCGCGCTGGTGGCTCCCGTGAACATCGGTTCGAAGGCCTATGTTGGGGCAGGTTCGACGGTCACACGCGACATACCCGATGGAGCGCTGGGAGTAGCTCGCGGCAGGCAGCGAAACCTCGACGGCTGGGCACGGCGCAAGGAAGACAACGAGTCGAGCAGGGTAACCGGCGAGAAGACCGAGAAGCCGAAGACCAGAGCACGAGGCAAATCGAAAAGGCGGTCGAGAGCCAACTGATTGGCCGAGGTGACACATCATGTGCGGAATAGTCGGCTACGTGGGATCAAGGGACGCTGCCCCAATACTCGTCGACGGACTACGCCGGCTCGAGTATCGGGGATATGACTCGGCTGGTGTGGCGGTTCTCGGTGACGATGGCCTGCAGATCGTACGCTGCGAGGGAAAGCTCTCGGGGCTCGAAGGCTGCCTCGCAACGAAGCCGCTCAAGGGAACGACGGGTATTGGGCACACGAGATGGGCCACCCATGGGCGTCCGAGCGAGCAGAACGCACATCCACACAACTACCAAGGCGTGGCTGTCGTTCACAACGGCATCATCGAGAACCATCTCCAGCTCAAGCAGCTTCTAAGGGCCGGCGGTCACTCGTTTTCCAGCGAGACCGACACGGAGATCTTTGCCCATCTGATCGCCTCCGAGCTGGCGGACGTCACTAGGAGCAAAGGCCTCGAGAAGAACACCACCGGTAACGGCCTACTCGCCGAGGCGGTAAGACGAGCCTTGAGGAAGGTTCGCGGCACCTACGCGCTCGCGGTCCTCCGGGAGGAGGATCCGAGCGAGCTTGTCATAGCGAAGAACGCCTCCCCCATCGTGCTTGGCCGAGCGGAAGGAGCCTGGCTCGTTGCCTCCGACGTTCCTGCCCTACTTCCTTACACTCGTGACATCATCTTCCTGGAGGAAGAAGAGCTGGCAACGGTACGTGCCGACCACGTCGAGCTCGAAAGCTTCGACGGGATACCAATCGAGCGTGCCCCGACCCGTGTCGACTGGTCGCCGGTAATGGCCGAGAAGAACGGTCATAAGCACTTCATGCACAAAGAGATTCACGAGCAGCCGCGCGCCATAGCCGATACTCTTCGAGGTAGAGCATCGGTTGAGACCGGAGACGTCCATCTTGAGGATGTCGGTCTGGATGAGCAGTCGGCAAGGAGCATCTCGAGAATCGTGGTAGTAGCTTGCGGCACTAGCTGGCATGCCGGCTTGGTAGGCAAGACAGCTATCGAGCAGCTTGCCCGCCTTCCCGTCGAGGTGGATCTGGCAAGCGAGTTTCGCTATCGACAGCCAGTGATAGACGAATCGACTCTCGTCATTCCCATCTCCCAGTCCGGAGAAACCGCCGACACCCTCGCCGCTCTTCGGGAGGCACGGCGTCTCGGGGCGGGCTCCCTTGCGATCGTCAACGTCGTCGGCTCGGCTATCGCTCGTGAAGCGGACCACGTTCTGTACACTCATGCAGGCCCCGAGATCGGTGTCGCCTCGACAAAATGCTTCACGACCCAGCTCACCGCTCTAATCTTGATAGCCATTCGCCTTGGTCGCCTCCGTGGAACCCTGGATTCAGGCCAGGCCCGAGCGCATCTGGAGAACCTCTCCAAAGTGCCTGGACACGTGGAAGAGATCCTCGGTCGAGAGGAAGACCTTCGCTCCATAGCAGTCTCCGTGTCATCCTCCCCAAACTTCTTGTTTCTTGGCAGGGGCAGCAGCTTTCCCATCGCCCTGGAAGGGGCCTTGAAGCTCAAGGAGATCAGCTACATTCACGCGGAAGGCTATGCGGCTGGTGAGATGAAGCATGGACCCATCGCCCTAATCGAGGATGGGCTCCCCGTGGTAATCATTGCGACCCGCCACGGCACCTATGAGAAGGCTCTTGGAAACCTCGAGGAGGTCAGAGCCAGAGGCGGACGCGTGATAGCGGTTGCAACGAGCGAAGACAATGACATCGGGTCCCTGGCCGACGATGTCATCTGGGTGCCAGACGGCGGATCCCTCGTCGATCCGATACTAGCCGTCGTCCCCTTGCAGCTTCTCTCCTACCATGTGGCCGACTACAACGGCACGGACGTCGACCAGCCACGCAACCTGGCAAAGAGCGTTACCGTGGAGTGAGCCTAGGTTCCCTTGCCAGCTCCATGGCTGCTCGAAATGCTCCCGTCACTCAAGAGGACCTCTCTATGGAGAAGCGGGTTGTCCCGCGACGCCCCGCTTCCCTGTCAGCTCCCGCCAGCGAAGCGAATCTCGCCGGTCTCGTCAAAGGGAACGACCAGGTCGCCAAGCCGAAGCTCGCCGAAGAGTCGATAATCGATTACGTTGTCATCTCGCATGCGGGCCTCCAACTCGGGAACGTTGTTGGAGGTGAGATCTTGCTCAATCGAAAAAATGTATGCGCCGGAGGCGGGCACACGCTGACTTACCCCAACGCGACTTTGGCGAAGCTCGTTGTCCTCTACCTCGAGAACATAGTCGAGGGCACCGATGCGAACCTGGAACGGGTTGTCGTTCTTCACCTGGAGACGAAAGGTAGCGTGAACCTCGGTTGGGCTTCGGCGCGCCCCATCGGGAATATCAAGGCTCACTTTTGGAAGCCTGGGCGCTCGCATCCGCCCGGCTCTGTCCAAGGGCAGCTCAACCTCCTCACCGTCGTAACTGCCTCGTACGATACCGTTGAATACCAACGGAACGGCATCGCCACCAAAGATTTGGCGGTGCTCCTCGATGGCGAGGGAGTACTCCACTGCAACAGGAACCTCGATGCTCGCGCGTTCCGAGGGAGGCACGATCAATGGTAGGTCGACGGTGCCTTCCCTAACCTTCTCCCCTCGCGCCGAAAGAGTGTAGCCAACCGATTCGATCTCGAGGACGGAATCCCTCGGGTTGTCGATCATTGCCGATACCCTCACGGCAAAGCTCGTAATGCTCTGATCCACGACCTCGAGCTGGGCCTCGCTAAGCACCGGGGAAAGAGCCAGAGGAGCGGTCCTGGGGGTAGTCTTGCAGCCAACCATGATCAAGAAAATCGACGCCGCCACCAAGTAGGATGGCTTTTTCACTTGATTGAACATGATGTTCGTCTCCAATCGGGCAACTCTTCTTCGAAAACGTGAGAGCGCTCGTGCCATCCAGCCTCCTGGATCAATCCGCGGGAATCTGGATACATCCTTCCTCGCTATCCCAAGCCTTCACGAGCCGGGCCTCTGGAAACTCGTCTCCATGTAGCGACAACATCGTAAAGCCAATCTCGGGAGCCATCGCAAAGATATCGTTCAACATGTAGCTATCCTCCCCATCCATGATCAGAACATCGACATAGTGCCTGTAGGTGGGAATAGCCTCCTCGTGTCCAGGCACGTCGCTGCTCTCCCGAGCATCGATGCTGACCGAAACGCTCCACTCCATGGGGTTGGTGGTCCCATCGACCGAGTGGGCGGTGGAATCGGTCTGGAGGGGCCCATCGAGGCTCGTATGGATAGGTCGCCTGGAGAGCAAGTAGGGAGGCTCTAGCTCCACATCGGTTGAAAGAGACCCCAGATCCTCGCGTCTCACCACCCGAAGCTCACCATCGGCCGCATGAAGGTACTCGATTCTCCGAGCCACACCATTTATGCGATACCGAAGCTCGAGAGTGTCCAGCCCGCGGATCTCGTGGGCGCCTTCGACACCAACCGTTACCTC